>CBFIFL010000013.1:4498-52957 GCA_965661855.1 Flavobacteriales bacterium | reverse complement strand
GCAAGTATCACCTTATCTCAAGGAATGCTTGAGTCAGGAACTGGGAATAGTGAATTAGCGACTAAGGCGAATAATCATTTTGGAATTAAATGCCATTCAGACTGGAAAGGGCCATCGGTTAAAATGGATGATGATGCAAAAAATGAATGCTTCAGAAAATATAAGTCAGTATATGATTCTTATGTTGATCATTCTGATTTTTTAAAGAATCGAAGTCGATATGCTTTTTTGTTTCAATTGAAACCTACTGACTATAAAGGCTGGGCAAAAGGTTTGAAGAAAGCCGGGTATGCAACTAACCCCAAGTATCCTGAATTATTGATCCGAATCATAGAAAGACATGAGTTGAATCAATACGATAAAGGTTATAAGCCAAAAAAGGTGGCTGAAGACAAAGCGCTTCCAAAGGAGATTGCTGTGAGTAATGGAAAACAGCATGCTATTCAATTAACGGCGAATAGAGTGAAATTTATTAAGATTAAAAAAGGAGACACTTTTTACTCTTTACAAAGGGAGTTTGACCTAAGAGAAAATATGTTGAGGAAGTTCAATGACATGAAAACAGGAAGTGTATTGAAAGAAGGACAAAGGTTATATATACAACCGAAGAGAGGAAAGGCGAAGCAGGCTGAGGTAAAATCTAAACTTGGTGAAACACTTTGGTCTATATCACAGAATCATGCGGTAAAGCTGAAAAAGCTTCAGAAATATAATCCAAGTTTGACAAATGAATTGAAAGAAGGGACTAGGGTTAAATTGAGAAAGTAACGTTTAGGTATACATTTTATCAGAACAAAAAAAATGCCTCACTAAATAGCGAGGCATTTTTAATATGATATTAAGAGTAGATTACTCTACAATAACTCTAGAAGTTGAGCTAACACCATTTACTGTAGCTCTTACAAAGTAAACTCCAGAAACAAGGTTAGAAACCTCAATGTTAGTTCTGTTAACACCAGCGTTTAAGTTGATAGATTGAGTATCAACTAACTGACCAACAACGTTTAATAATTCAACTGTAGCAGTACCATTGTTTTGAGCACTTACTTCGATGTTGATGTTATCCGTTGCAGGGTTAGGGAATACAGCTAAGCTATGGTTAATAGCTTCAGTATTCTTAACTGAAAGTACAGAAGGATCAATAAAGTCCTCAGTAGTAAATTCAATTCCTGAAACGTAGAAATGTTGCATTGGATCTAACTGCTTATCCGTTGGGATAGAAACTGTCATTGGAATAGTGAAAGTAGATCCTTCAGTGATAGTCATATCAGACATGTACGAGAAGAAGTTGAATCCTTCAAAAGCAGTACCACCTGTAAAGTTCGTAGCAACAGTTTCAAGGTTGTTTACAACATCCCATCCTTTAGCATATAAATCTGGAATTTGGTTTTCAGTAACGAAATCAATGTTACTAGTCATCCAAGAGTAAAAGATTTTACTTCCATCAGCGTTTCTTGACATTTGTAAACGAGCGTCTACAGTAATTGGATCCTGACCTGAATCAGACCAATCAGAGTTGTCATAAGAACTAGTGTAGATTGAATCAATTACGATAGCATCCCATGCACCGTTCTTAGTATGAACATCATAGAAGAAAGACACGTAAGGATTTAATACAGCAGTATATGCTAATGAATCTTGGTGATCAGAGAATTGTGAAGAAATTTCACAAGCTAAGTGTAATTCCCCATTGATATCAACTGTAGCATCAAAACCGTTAGCTGTTGTAAAGAATGGTCTTGCATTAGCTAAAGCTGAAGTAGGTAAAATTCTATCTGTAATAGTTGTAATATCCATCCAGTCCATAGCAGCTTGCTTAGTCCAAGAAGCACCAGAATCATTAGATTTCCATACGATAGGTAAGAAAGTTCTGTGATTTGCATCAGCACCATTTTCAACACCTAACATAATGAAGTAACCAATAGTTCCATCAACACTCCAAGCAGTGTAAGAGAATACTGAACCCACAACTTCACCTGCTCCGTCTAATTCAAAATCAGAAACGAAAGATGTTGTTTCGTAATCAAATCCTTTTGTAGACTCGTTAAATGTACCAGTGTTTAAGTATGCAGTATATTCTAAAATACCATTATCGGTATTGTTCCAATCGATACTATCTCCAACAACTCTTACTTTTCCATCTGTAGTAGATGTAGCAGTAACTCTTGCCATGTTTTGGTATTTAACTCCAGTTGAATCGTTGTAAAGTGCAGTGTCTACAGCATTTGTACCGTCCATTTTGATAGAAGTCCAGTAGTTTCCTACCCAACCATCACCACCTTGAGAAACGATAGGACCATAAAACGCTCCGTATGCTTCATTTGGATTTGTGTTTCCTTGAGGATTGTAAATAACCCCTGAAGGGTATCTTCCCCAGTAAGCTTCGTTAGAAACGATATGCTCAGACCAGTTAGCACCACCATCAGTAGAATATGTTGCTTGGATAATTCCTGAGTGACCAGTTTTATCATCATTTTGACGATGTGTCATCATTAACATTCCAACCTCTGGGTTGTAAGTTAAACAAGTAGACTCACTAACAAGTGCAGTATAAATGTTCCAAGAACTTCCTATCAATGTTTGGTTAACAGCTGCTCTTGTTACAGAAGACTCAGGAGTCTTTTTGATAACAGATGCAGATTGAGCAGTATAATAATCTGCTGTAGTTTTCCCGTTCTTTGTTCCTTCGAATGAAAGCTTAGCTTCAGTTGCAACCTGCGCTGACGCAGCAAAAGTTGCAGCTAAACCTATCGAAACAAGTAAATTTTTTTTCATAGAAATAGTATTAAAGTGTTAGATAACTCATTTCAAATATAAAGGATTTTTAACACTTTTTCACCTTTTATATACTTATAGGTGAATCAGATAGCATGAAAACCTTGCTATGTAAAGCATTTGATAAAAGCTTTGCAGTATACTATTGCCTTGGATTATCAAGTAAAGATTGATAGATATCACTAAACTGTTGACCTACTACTTCATAGGAGAAGTGCTTTATTGCATATGCTCTAAGCTCTTCTGATTCATAGGATTCATAGTTGTTTAACATAAAATTCATTTTTTCTAAAAGTAACTCTTCGTCCTTAGGGCTAACTAATTCGCCTAAGTTTGGGCTTAGGTGTTCAGGAGTTCCTCCAGCAGTAGATGCAAGAACCGGAGTTCCTGAAGCTAGTGATTCTACGATAACACATGGAAGGTTTTCGTAATTAGAAAATAAAATGAAAATATGGTGAGATTGAAGTATTTCAGCAATTTCTTGGCTTTCCATTCTTCCGTAAATAGATACCTGATTTTCCAAAGAAAAGTCTTTCACAAGTTTTCGAGCTAAACTAGCATCTCCATCTCCGACTATACTAAGGTGTGAGTTGACATGGTTAGAGCAAAACTTTTTAAACGTTCTAAGTATTCCTGAGATGTTTTTATGATCCTCATCCAAGGTACTAATATGTATGAATTTACATCCTTCCTGAATACTTGGTTTGACTCCTAAAGTGAATTGTTTGACCTCTACTACATTCGGCACGATTTCAACTCTTCCTGTGCTTATACCTAATTCTTCTAAAGATTTTTTTAAGTCCAGTGATACAGGAACTTGAACATCAGCTTTGTTTCCAATTCTTTTGGTCAGCCATTTTCTAAATAGTCCAGTGTATTGGCCTCTATTACTTGGTAAAAAACCTGTCCAGTTTTCGGATATAATATAAGGTGTTCCAAATTTTCGTTTAAGATAAAGCGGAATGATTCCTGCTTCAAAATGAATGTTGTGATGGCAAACATCGATGGTCTTAAGTCCGAACTTTGTTTCCAACATTTTAAGTCCGAGCTTCATGCCTTGGTAAAATCGCCAAAACTTCAAAAAGGCTAATCCGGCATTGTCTACTTTTTTATAATAAACAATCACCTTTTTCAGTCCTTTTTCCTCCGATACCTCTAAGGTGAAGTCTTCTTTCTGCTTGGCACTTCTCACATACAAAACAAATACATCATGGTATAAAGCAGAAGCTACGGCGTGTCTTTCAACGAAATTACCTAGCGTTTCATGTTCTTTACTTGGAAACCAGCTTGATGTAAATAGAATATTCATATTATCTAAATAACGATATTCCGAAGCAAGTCGGATTGATTTTTGTTTTTCGAATACTAAATATAATCATCAAAATACACCATGCCAACAAGGAGATCGTCGTTCCCCAAGCAGCTCCAGTTATTCCCATTGTAGGAATTAAGAAATAGTTGAAAAGCGCATTTAGGATTAATCCAATCGCGATCGAAATACTTGCAAATTTGGATGTTTTAGAATCCATGATTAAAAGGTAGGCTGCAGATCCGGCAATTACTTGAAAAAAGTAACCTAGTGAGGTTATCATCAAAACTTCATATTCTTCAGGAATAGATCTACTAAATAAGAAATTTAGCATCCAATCTCCGAATAGTATGTAAAATGCGAAAACGGCTAAACCGATTAGTAGACTGAAAAATGAGCTTTTGGCAACAATCTTCGATAGCTTTTTTCTTTCGTTACTTTTAAAATAGGTTGAAACAACCGGACCCATTAATTGATTGACGATCAGTGTACCGAATGCCACGAATCCAGCAAAACGATGTGCTGAGTTATAATAAGAGATAGATGCGTTATCTGAAGCCATGTCATCTAACATCATAATATCGATTTTACCGTTTAAATGTCCGATTACGCTATATACAAATAGTCCTCCAGCAGCGTAAAGCCACTTGCGTCTTTTCTCATTGGATTGACTGGAACGACTAATTTTTGTTTGTTGACTCGTGTTGAAATTTGCTTTTCGTTTAAAATTTATATCAGATATAAACCAAGTAGCGATGAATAGAACAACGTTAATGCATAAAATGGTAATTAAGGTTTCTCTATCAGGGATTACCGTGTGAACAATTACAATACTTAATAGGAATAAGCCTGGTCTTAAAAGTTTTTCAGGACTTTGAGCCAAATTAACAAAACCTAAGCCAAGCACTTTGAATTGGTTTAGCATCAGCATGGTTAGAAATGGTGTTGTTAAAAAACTCAAGATATAATAAAGAGCATTTTCTTTAACATAGAGATAAGAATAGACACAAGCAATAAGCGTTAGTATAACACTAAAACTCCAAACGATCAGATTAGTGAATCGGTGGTAAGACTTTACCGTTGACCAATCGTTTTTATTCAAGTGTTTCGTTATCTCACGAATGGATAGGTTATCAAAACCAAAAATGGCTATTTGAGATAGTAGAAATGCATATGAAAATCCGGCAGTGAATGTCCCTGCGTCTTCTTCTCCAAGCCAGTTTCTCATTAAAACCATGACTAAAAAGCTAATGAGTAGATTCCCGAACTGATTAACTACAGTCCATGAACCATTGCTTAGAAGGTTTCCTTTTAAGCCTTTAAGAGAACTATTTACAACTAGCTTTTTGATTTTAATGTTTTAAACAAATCTAAGTATTCTTTGCAGATTCCAGCAGTTGTAGTACTCTCATTTGGAAGTTGCATTTCAAGAAGTTGTAATTTGATTTTTATAAAACTTAACGAATTACGAGTGTTGACAGATAGTTTTAAAATATTTTTTGAAACAAAAAGAGCTTTTATGCTGTTTGTTAGACCTACTAAATACTATTTAAGAAAATGAAATTCCTTAAGTATTTGTTATTACATTGATAAGTAAGAGGATCTGACTATGAAAAATTTCATTCTGGCTATAGCATTAGCCTTTACTGCGGTAACTTATGCTTGTGACGATGCTAACTTCACTTTTCAAAGTGAAGTTGATAATGGAGATGGAACCTATACCTATACATTTGATATCTGTATTGAAATGCTTGGTTTAGAAGGTATTCCTGATTGGTTTCAGGTTCGATTTAGTGGGGGGACATTTGTAGATATTGATAATAATGCTTGGTCGCCAGATGTTATACAAACTAGTTGGCCCGATGATTACAACGCATCAAGAAGGTTGAGTAATTCTGCGGTAAGATGGGAAATGCAGGACTTGTTACCAGCGCATAATTCTAATTTACTTTGTACAACAGGGATTACAGTAACTACGAATGGTAGGCCTGAGAATATAAATGTAAACTTTCATGATACTTATCCTGGTTGTGATAATACCAATTACACTGTTTATACACCTGCTCCATGTGATGGATTAACCGCTGTGCCAACTGTAACTACAACTCAACCAACTTGTGCGGTAAATACGGGTACGATAGAGTTTGATTCACAAACTAATGTTGAATACAGTATAGATGGAGGAGTTTCGTATCAAGCGTCAACAACGTTTGCAGGTCTAGCACCGGGTGATTATGATTTAATGGTACGTTCTACAGCTGATGGAAGTTGTACGGAGGCTGGAGCAACAATTACAATCAATATAGTTCCAAGTTCACCAACAGTACCAACAGCAACATTAACACAGCCAACTTGTGGAGTACCAACAGGAACAATAGAATTTACGGCTCAAGCCGGAGTAGAATTTAGTATAGATGGTGGAGTATCTTATCAAGCCTCAACCACTTTTACAGGTTTAGCTGCTGGTGATTACGATTTGATGGTAAGAAGTACAAGTGATAATACTTGTACTAGAGCGGGAGCTACTGAGACAATAAATGCGGTACCAAGCACACCAGCGGTTCCAACTGCTACTTTAACACAACCAACCTGTGGTGTTCCAACAGGAACAATAGAATTTACAGCTCAAGCAGGAGTTGAATTCAGTATAGATGGGGGAGTTTCTTATCAAGCATCCACGACATTTGCAGGTTTAGCTGCTGGTGATTACGATTTAATGGTAAGAAGTACCACTGATAATTCTTGTGTTAGAGCTGGAGCTACTGAGACAATCAATGCGGTACCAAGTACACCAGCGGTTCCAACAGCAATATTAACACAACCAACTTGTGGTGTTTCAACTGGAACGATAGAGTTCGCCGCTCAGGCAGGAGTAGAATTTAGTATTGATGGTGGAGTGTCTTATCAAGCCTCAACGACTTTTGCAGGATTAGCTGCAGGTAATTATGATTTGGCGGTTAGAAATAACTCGGATAATACTTGTGAAACTACTGGTGCCACAATTGTTATTAACGCAGTTCCGACACCACCAGTAATTCCTAGCGCAAATATAACTCAACAGCCTACCTGTGCTGTTAATTCGGGAGAGATTGTTTTTGTTTCTCAGGCTGGTGTTGAGTATAGCATAGATGGAGGTGTAAGTTATCAGTCTAGTGTTACTTTTGCAGGTTTAAATGCAGGGGACTATGATTTGGCGGTTAGAAGTACAGCGGATAATACATGTGCTACACTAGGAGCTACTTTGACTATTATTCCGGCATCTGGAGCCCCTGTCGCCCCTACTGCAACATCAATAGACCCAACCTGCGGTTCACCAACAGGAACAATAGTGTTTGATTCTCAGGCAGGTGTTGAATACAGTATTGATGGAATAGTTTTTCAAACTTCTGAGACTTTTTCGGGGCTTTCTGTTGGATCATACACTATTACTGTTAGAAGTACTGTAGACAATTCATGTACAACAGATGGACTTGCTCAAATTGATATAAACGCTGCAGTTGGAGCGCCGGCGGCACCTACATATACCATTACGCAACCTGATTGTATAACTCCAACAGGTTCTATTGTCTTTGATACTCAAGTGAATGCAGAATATAGTGATGACGGAGGTGCAAGTTATCAGGCTTCTGAAATATTCACAGGATATAATCCTGGAGATGTTATAGATTTAGCTGTCAGAAGTACATTAGATAACACTTGTGAAACGATTGGAGCGAGCATAACATTTGATCCATTACCAAACATAACGGTTACAACCATAGAAGTATCGCATAACCCTTGTTTTGGGGATGCTTTAGGTAGTGCGTCTTTAACTTCTGATGGAACGGATCCTGTGACTTACGATTGGGTTGGTCCAATAAGCTTTACTGGTAATCCAGGAGCTAACCTTCCAGCTGGAAATTATGCCATTACAGCGACAGATGCGAATGGTTGTACAGGAACTCTTAGCCTAGATATAAATGAGGCGCCAAGTGCTTTACTGGCTAACTCAACGGTAATTAACTCAACTTGTGGAATCGCAAATGGTGAAATAACGTTGAATCCTTCAGGGGGGAATGGTACTATATCAGGAGACTATACAATTCAATGGTCTGATGATTTTTCGGCTGACAATCCAAAGCAAAACTTGACGGATGGAGACTATGAGGTTACTATTTCAGATATTGGTGGTTGTGTATTAATTACTACCATTTCAGTTGGGACTTCAGCAGCAATAACTGTTGATGCTGTTAATCCACAAGATGCATCATGTTTTGGTTTTTCTGATGGTTCACTGGACTTGTCAACCGATGGAGCTCTTCCTTTAACTAGTGTAACATGGAGTGATGGACAAACAACAAACGATGCTGTTAATCTAGCAGCTGGTTCTTATTCGGTTACGGTTGTTGATGCTAATGGATGTACAGGTACATCATCATCAGTGGATATAGATGAGCCAATTGAATTGTCTGCAACTTATGCCTTGGATTCGGCAGACTGTGGTATTCCTAACGGACAGATTACTGTTACTCCGGTAGGAGGTACAGCCAATTACACAGTGGATTGGCCTGTTTTAGGACTGTTAGATCAAGCCGTTATTGGCGGTTTAGATGTTGGAGGCTATAATGTGTTGGTAACGGATGCAAATGGATGTACGTTTAATGATGTAGTTGTAATGGAGAATCCTGGAGATCCTAATATCTCCATATTAAACCAAGACAATAATTTATGCTTTGGAGATTTAAATGGAAGCATTACAGTAGAAGCTGATGGTGGTACAGCACCTTACACTTTTGGTTGGTTTGACGCTGCTTTTAACTTTATAACAGTTGGAGAAACGTTATCAGGATTGCCTACTGGTACATACTATGTTATGGCTTTAGATGATAACTCGTGTTCAGATGTTGAGTTTTTGGTCATTACCGGACCTTCAACACCTGTAATGGCATCTGCTAGCACAACATCTGCAAGCTGTGGAGATGCAAACGGAGAAATTTCAGCAAGTGCACTTGGAGGTACTGCGCCTTATACTTATTCGCTTAATGGTAATAGTCAGTCAAGTGGGGATTTCACAGGCTTAGGTTCAGGTAGTCAAACAATAATAGTAAGTGATGATAACGGATGTACTGATGAAATTACCGTAGCCTTAAGCAATTCTGACGGTCCAATTTTGGATGAAGTACAAATTGAAGCTCCTAATTGTTTTAATGGAGCAGATGGTAGCGCATATGTATTGGTTCAAGGAGGTTTGCCTTCTTATACTTATTATCAAGATGGCGTTCAGGTTACTGCGGATGTACATAACTTAACATCAGGATCGAATCAGATATTGGTTGTTGATGCTCAGCTTTGTTCATTGTATGTAGACTTTGTGGTACCTCAAGCTGATTCCTTAACGGCAGTTATAGATACTAATTTTGTTCTTGGAGATTTACCGCTTTCAGTGGAAGCCGATGGTATTAATTCAATTGGTGAGTCTGCTTATCAATGGGAGTTGAATGGAGAATTAATTGGTGCTAACTCGGATGTTTCTGAAATGATTTTTGAAGAGGGAGATTATAATCTTTTATTGACAGTATTTGAAGGTATTTGCTCAGATACTACATCCATTACTTTTACCGCTGAAAATGCTTATGAATGGGAGATTCCAAATACCTTTACGCCTAATGGGGATGGAAGCAATGACAACTTCAGAATTAAAAATTCACATAATGACTTTGTTACTATTAGCATCTATAATAGATGGGGAGAGTTAATTTATTCTTTTGAAGGAAGTAATGTAAACTGGGATGGTAGATTGAAGAGTGGGAACTTTGCTTCTGCTGGTACCTATTTCTATATATTGAGATATGCAGAAACGAGTGATAGTGAAGTTTCTGAACTTAATGGATACATAAGATTAGTTAGATAAATAAAACCGTATAAAGTAATATTGAAAGGACTCTGTATACAACTATAGGGTCCTTTTTGTTTTGTCAGACTTCCTAAAGTGGATCTTTCGGTAATAGTTCAAAACCAGAGGGATACGTAACTTTTGCTGGTTTATCGGCAGGCGATTATGATTTAATGGTTCAGAGTACAACAGATAATACGTGTACAATAGCTGGAGCTACTGAGACTATCAATGCAGTACCGGCATCAACAGCTATTCCAACAGCAACATTAACACAACCAACATGTGGTGCATCGACAGGAACGATAGAGTTCACGGTTCAAGCTGGAGTGCAATTTAGTGTTGATGGAGGAGTATCTTATCAAGCCTCAACCACTTTTGGTGGTTTATCCGCAGGAGATTATGACTTAATGGTAAGAAGTACAACAGACAATACATGTACTACAGCCGGTGCAACGGAGACGATAAGTCCTGCAGCCGGAGCACCAGTAGTGCCAACCTATACTTTGAATCAGCCTTCTTGTGCTACTCCAACCGGAAGTCTAGTTTTTGATACACAATTAAACACGGGGTATAGTATTGATGGTGGAACCACTTATCAGGCTTCAGATACTTTTAATGGGTTAAATGTAGGTGATGTATTAGATCTATCTGTTAGAAGTACTTTAGATAATACGTGTGAAACTATCGGAGCGAATATTACTATAGATCCAGTTCCTGCAATTAATATCTACACGATAGAAGTACAGCATAATCCTTGTTTGGGAGATGCTGTTGGTAATGCTCTTATGGGGACTGATAGTCCTAATTCGGTAACTTATTCTTGGACCGGTCCAGGAGGATTTACTTTTGTAGGAAACCCAGCAACTGGATTATCAGCAGGGACTTATACGGTAACTGGAGTAGATAGTTATTTATGTCAAGATGTAATATCATTTGACATTACTGAAGCTCCAAGTGTTTTATATTCTGGTGCATCAATTACTCCAACCTCTTGTGGTATTGCAAACGGAGAAATTATTTTAAATCCATTTGGAGGAAACGGAGCAATATATAGTGTTCAATGGAGTGATGGATCAAATTCCTTAGGAGCTATAAATTATGAATGGTCTTTAAACGGTGAATTTATGGGAAGTGGAGCTGAATTTTCAGATATGTTTTTCGATGAAGGTTCATTTGAGTTAAGCTTGACCGTAAGTCGAGGAGAATGTGAAGATGTAGCAACCGTTACTATTGATTTAGAAAAAGAGTTTGAGTGGTCTATACCTAATACATTTACTCCGGATGGAGTTGGTGTAAATGATTGTTTTACTGCTAAAAATTCACATTATGAATTTGTGAATGTTGAAGTTTTTAATCGTTGGGGTGAAATGATTTATGAATTCTCAGGGACGAATATTAACTGGAATGGTAGATTGAAAAGTGGGAATTATGCTTCTTCAGGAACTTACTTCTATATCATTAAATACGGAAGTAGTGAAAGTTCAGAATTGAAGGAAACTACTGGCTATGTTGAATTACTTCGATAGACTAATAGTCGTACTTAGCTTTCCAAATTGACTTTAAATAAGATCTTAAGTTATTTTCAAACTTATTATTAGCGGGTTCATAAAATTTGAATCCGCTTATTTTTTCTGGTAGATATTCCTGATGAACAAAATGACCTGGGAAATCATGAGAATACTTATAATCCGTTCCATAGTTCATTTGCTTCATTAGCGCTGTAGGAGCATTTCTAAGATGCAAAGGAACCGGTAAGTTTCCTGTTTCCTGAACAAACTGCCTAGCAGTTTTAATGGCCTTATAGGAAGCATTGCTTTTCGGACAAGAGGCTAGGTAGCTAGCTGCTTGTGAAAGTATGATTTCGCATTCAGGGTAACCAATTAACTCTACAGACTTAAAACAATCCAGAGCTACTGATAAAGCTTGAGGATGTGCATTTCCAATGTCTTCTGATGCAGAGATGAGTAAACGTCTAGCGATGAACTTAGGATCCTCACCACCAGCAATCATTCTTGCAAGCCAATATATTGCCGCATTTGGATCACTTCCACGAATAGATTTGATCATCGCCGAAGCTATATCGTAATGTTGTTCTCCATCTTTATCGTAGTTACTAGGAGATTGAGATAAGATGTTTTTGACTAATTCATTGGTGATAATGTTCTTTCCGGAAGAAGAAATAACCGTATCTAAATTGTTCAGTAATCTTCTTGCATCACCTCCTGAATAAGAGATTAAAGCTTCCTTCTCGCTAATTGTAATCTGCTTTGATTGGAGCAACTCATCTTCCCTAACAGCTTTGTCTAAAAGAAGTTCTAAATCCTCTTTACTGTGTTCTTTAAGCACTAATACTTGACATCTGGAAAGCAAAGCGGAAATTACCTCAAAACTAGGGTTCTCCGTGGTGGCACCAATTAAAATGATAATCCCTTTTTCAACCGCAGCCAAAAGTGAATCTTGTTGAGATTTAGAAAAGCGATGAATTTCATCAATGAAAACAATTGGAGCTTGACTTTTAAATAAGTCATTGCTTTGTGCTTTCTGAATGACTTCTCGAACATCTTTAACTCCCGAACTAATAGCCGATAAACTATAGAAAGGTCTGTCTAATGAATTAGCTATAATATTGGCTAAAGTAGTTTTCCCGACTCCTGGTGGACCCCAAAAAATAATAGACGGAATCATCTTTTGCTTGATAGCATTTTTCAAGATTCCATTTTCTCCCAATAAATGTTTTTGTCCGATGTATTCTTCAATACTTAACGGGCGCATTCTTTCAGCTAAAGGAGTAGAGCTTTGCATTATAGATTCGACTGAAAAGTACTTAAGTAAGTAGCATAATTCGTACCCTTTGCGTATTCTTTCGTATGAATGAAATGCAAAATAGGCTCTATTTTTTTAGGTTCAAGGTAGCCTTGAATTCCTGTAATAAAATTCCAAGATTCATCAATGTATAAAGTAGTTGGATAGGCTAAACGACCATTTACCGCAGCAATAGCTTTAGTTAAATCATGTGTAGCATTTCTACCTTTTCTGTTGGGATTATAACCTGGGTTAGTGTACGTTTTACCATTAAACTGAACAGTATCTGCACATTCAGCATTCCATTTAACAGCATAATAGTTCTCGTTGATGAATTCAATAATCTTAGGATTAGTAAAAGTGTTTTTCATCATAAGCTTACAAGGTCCACACCAATCCGTATAAACATCAACAAGAATTTTTTTAGGATTCTCTTTCATTAATACCTGAACCTCCTCAAACGATACCCAATGAATTTTACTTTCAGCGTTATCTGCTAATTCAGTCTCCAATTTATTCGAAGAAGAGATGCTTTTAACAACAGGTTTTGTCTTGGCTTCCGAGCATGAAAAGCTAATTAAAGCTAAAGCTAGAACAGGAATCAGAATTTTAGAGATCATTTTCATATCGTAAAGTTACGGATTTCATTAATGCGCTTTGGTAAGATATTCAAGAGTCTGAATGTTAAAACATTAAGGTCAAACCATTAATTTTTACTAAATTCGCGCCTTTTCATACCTATATGTCAATACAGTCAGGATCTCAAGAAAACAAAATGCTATTTGGCCATCCAATTGGTCTGTTTGTATTGTTCTTTACTGAAATGTGGGAACGTTTCTCATACTACGGAATGAGAGCATTACTTGTATTGTACTTGGTTTCTTCGGTTGATAAAGGTGGTTTGGCATGGTCAAATGCTAGTGCCTTAGAATTGTATGGTTGGTATACAATGTTAGTGTATGTAATGTCTATCCCTGGAGGGATAATAGCAGATAAGTTTTTAGGACAAAAGAAGTCAGTTCTTTATGGAGGTATAATACTTTGTGTAGGTCATGGTATTTTAGCAATAGAGCAAATGTGGGCTTTTTATTCTGGTCTTGCCTTGATTATTGCTGGAGTTGGAATGTTGAAACCAAATATATCGACAATGGTTGGTGGCCTTTACAAGGATGGCGACACAAAGAGAGATAAAGGTTTTACTATTTTCTATATAGGAATCAACTTAGGAGCATTTTTATCAGCATTAATTGTTGGAACTGTAGGTGAAGAGTACGGATGGCATTATGGATTTGGTCTTGCTGGCATAGGAATGATCTTAGGTTTAATTGTTTACGTTGTTGGTCAAAAACATCTAGGAAGCGTTGGTGATTTTATTGGAAAGTCAGAAGATCCAAAAGTAATAGCTGCAAAAGACAAGCCTTTGTCTAAAATTGAAAAGAATAGAGTAGCCGTTTTAATCATTTCATTCTTAATTATTATTGTTTTCTGGGGAGCGTTTGAGCAAGCAGGAGGTCTTTTGAATATTTATGCAAAAGAGAAAATTAATTTATCTCCATTCGGATCTGGATGGGAAATGCCTGTTACTTGGTTTCAATCTTTTAACGCACTATTTATTATAATATTTGGAAGTTTAGTTGCTGGAATTTGGGCAAGAAGACAAAGAAAAGGAAAAGAAAGTTCAACCCTTCTTAAGATGGGTTTAGGTACTATTATAATGGGCTTAGGTTTTCTAATGATGGCTGGGGCTTCATCTGAAGCGAGTGAAATGGCTTATGGTAAAGCTGGGTTTTGGTGGTTGACTGGAGCATATTTCCTTCATACAATTGGAGAATTATGTGCATCACCTACTGCATTGTCTTTTATTACCAAGTTAGCACCGGTTAAATATGCTTCAATAATGATGGGAGCTTATTTTGCAGCCACTGGATTCGGAAGTAAGTTAGCAGCCGGTATTGGAGAAGCGTCTCAATCAGAGCCAGTTAAAATTGAATTTATAGGTATTTCGAATGATTTAGTAGGGTTTGATAGAATGGACACACTAGTCTCTAAAGATTCTGAGTTCGCTATTAAATCCAAGATTTATATTGAAGACGGTAATGTAGTTGCTAAAGATTTGTCAAATGATCTTGCAGTACTAGACTTACTGAAATATACCAAAGAGGGACAAGAAAGTGATATTTTCAAAGCGCTTGAAGAGAATGGTGTAAGTAAAGACTCTCCATTTCATGCTACATTTAAGTTCGAAAAAGATGGAGATGTAAAGAACTCAAAAGAAAATGTGGTAGGTGATGCAAAAGCTTATAGTGGAACATTTATTCTAGAGGAACTTCAAAGCGAGAAAGAATACTCAATATTCATGTTTATTTTCTACTTAACCCTTGGTTTTGGTTTAGTGGTAATATTGTTTTTAAAACCTTTGAAAAGTCTTACGCATGGAGCAGAAGACTTAAATATTGTTGAAGATCATCCTGATGATCATTCAATGGTTCTTGAAGAATTATAAAATTAGAACGCAATTAATTTAAGATATGTCAGAAGAGAAAAATAGCTTTTTTAAGTCGCAAGTATTAGGTCACCCATCTGGATTGTTCGTGTTGTTTTTCACGGAAATGTGGGAAAGATTTTCATTCTACGGAATGAGAGTGTTACTGGTTAACTTCTTAACCATGGCCTTAATTGGTACAAATCCTGGTTGGGAGTGGAGTCAAGAAAATGCTATGGCATTGTTTGGTTCATATGCAGGTCTTCTATATTTAACTCCAGTAGTTGGAGGGATTCTTGCAGATAAGGTAATGGGATACAGAAAGGCTGTGTTTTGGGGTGCTTTAATAATGTTTTTAGGTCACTTTTCAATGGCTTTTGAAACAGAAGCATCTTTATATATTGGTTTGGCATTGTTAGTGATTGGAACAGGTTTGTTTAAGCCTAATATGTCTTCTATTGTTTCGGAAATGTACAAGGATCTTCCAGAGAAGAAAGATGGTGGTTTTACTATCTTTTATATGGGGGTAAACGCAGGAGCTTTCTTCGGAATGATGCTGTGTGGTTATCTAGCTGAGAAAGTTGGTTGGTCTTATGGATTTGGATTAGCAGGAATATTCATGTTATTAGGAATGTTCCAGTTCTTATTAGCTAAGCCATTGTTTGGAAAAATAGGAGAGAAACCAAATAGGGAGGTTGTAAAACAAGAAAAAGAGGTTGAGCTTGAAAAGGATGGTAATCCATTCACAATGATGGATAAAGTCTTAGCTTTTATTGCTTCTGCAATTGGTTTACTTTATTTATTAAATGATCCATTTTCTAAGATCGCAGAAATAAATCTTTTACCGAAGGAGTTTCTGTTTGATAAAGATCAGGTATCAGGAGGAACCGTCTTAGCTTTAATTGGAGTCTTTGTATTCTTGGTTCTAATTATTATGAGAATCATTCGTTATACGAAGGATGTAAGAAATAAAATGATAGCAGTTGTGCTATTTGCATTCTTTACCATTTTCTTTTGGATGGCATTTGAACAAGGAGCATCTACGCTGGTTATTTTCGCAAGAGACTTTACTCAAAGAATTCTTGAAGGAGGAGCTGCAAAAGCCTTTTTTATAGTTGATTTGATGTTGACTTTCGTTCCATTACTATTTATAACTTATGTGATATGGAAGCTTGTTAAAGAGACTAGTGCCAAAATCATGAACTCGAATATCGTATTGATTATCTCATTCATTTTCGTTTGGGCAATTGCAATATGGAAAGTAGATAAAGATTTAGGTTATGATACGTATGAAATCAAAGCCGATGCAATAGAGTTTGTAGGGGATAAAACGGTTAAGAAGCTAGGTAAGGAGACTGTAAAATCTGATACAATAGCGTTACATTATTCTGAGTCAGGTGTCGATGTACAATTGTTTATAAAGACTGCAGCTGGTTATGCGAAGGGGAAGCCTGTAAAAGATGCAAAAAAGTCTTTTAATCTGACGTTAGCTGATTCAATCACTAAAACAATTGCAAGTATCGATGTTGAGGGGAAGCTTAGTGAGGATAAAGAGTTATGGTCAGGAATTCAGTCAAAGGTGTTAGAAGGAAAACGTTATGAGGCGCTGGTAAGTTTAGATTCTACTTCAGGGGTATATAACATTGCTTTGACAAACACTTTTGTTCTTGAAAAGAATGAAGGACAAGTTGTTAAAATAGGCTTTACAAGAGATCAGGTAAATACTATTGTTGAAGCTGAATTTGCTGAAGGACAAGAGATTTTGGTTTTGGATGAAAAGAAAATATTCAACTATCTGGATACTGAAACGGAAGAAGAAGTTAGAGGACAGTTAGTTAAGTATAATGCCGAACATGATGATCAAAGAGAGTCTAAGATTATAGCTGCTTCGGTTGTAAGAAAGAAAGATAACTCGAGTATTGAAATAACGGCCTCGTGGTTTTCAATCTTAAATTCATTCTTTATTATCGCTTTGGCTAATTTAATATCAAAGTGGTGGGAGAGTAAATACAATCCTTCTGCAGCCTTTAAGTATGGGTACGGTCTAATTATAATGGCGGTTGGTTTTGCTGTACTTGCTATTGGCGCAGGTTCGATTCCTCCAGGATCAGAGGCTGGTGTGGTAAGAGTTAGCTTGATATGGTTAGTTTTTGCTTACTTATTCCATACTGTAGGAGAATTATGTTTATCTCCTGTGGGACTTTCGTATGTATCTAAGTTGGTTCCAGCAAGAATGATTGCATTCATGTTTGGTATGTGGTACTTGGCTATTGCTATTGGAAATAAACTAGCACACGTAGTTGGTGGTATGGGAGAGAAGATTTTAGCTGAAAACTCATGGAGTTATTTCTTCTGGATATTTACAGTGATACCTGTTGTTGCCGGTATTCTAGTAATACTACTTAACAAACCATTGAAAAGGTTAATGGGGGATGTAAAATAATTCTATAAACGGATTTAACATATTGGAAAAGACCACGCTTTAAGCGTGGTCTTTTTGTTTATAGCCTTTTCTGTTTTTCACTAACAATAAAGAAGGATTTACTGTTAATAACTACTTTGTTAGTAAAGCCGATTAGTGAATAGAATTCACGAACTTACTACATCAATCAAACATTATGAGTGAATTATTATCTATGTCAGCTATTAAATTTGACCTTTCAGTATACTCTAAAGAGACCCTTTTAAAACTATATACAGATCTTCTTAAGCCAAGATTAATCGAAGAAAAAATGATGATTCTTTTACGTCAAGGAAAAGTTTCTAAATGGTTTTCGGGTATCGGACAAGAAGCGATTTCTGTTGGAGCGTTAAATGCTTTGGAGAATGATGAATACGCATTACCAATGCACAGGAATTTAGGAGTGTTTACTACAAGGAATGTTCCTTTAGAGAGACTATTTGCTCAGTTCCAAGGAAAGATGTCTGGATTTACAAAGGGAAGAGACAGATCATTTCATTTTGGATCGAAAGGGCATAGTATTGTTGGGATGATATCGCATTTAGGTCCACAGCTTTCAATAGCTGATGGAATTGCTTTAGCAAACAAAATCAAGAAAGAAAAGAAGGCGACGCTTGTATTTACAGGTGATGGGGGAGCTTCTCAAGGAGAGTTTCATGAAGCATTAAATGTTGCAGCTGTTTGGGATTTACCTGTGATATTTGTTGTTGAGTCAAATGGATATGCTTTATCAACTCCTTCAAATGAGCAGTTTAGAAATAGCCAGTTTGTGGATAAAGCTGCAGGTTATGGAATTGACGGTGTGACAATCGATGGAAATAATATTTTGGAAGTTTACGATACGGTAAACCGCATTAGCGAATCAATTCGTAAAAATCCTCGTCCGTTTTTGATTGATGCAGTAACGTTCAGAATGAGAGGGCATGAAGAAGCATCAGGAACGAAGTATGTTCCTAACGAATTGTTTGAGGAATGGGGACAAAAAGATCCGATTTCAAATTTTGAAGTTTCATTACTTGAAGAAGGAATTATTTCTGCAAAGGAAATCGAAGATTTAAAGAGTAAAATTAAGGAGGAGATAGCTACGGCTTGGAATACGGCTGAAGCTGAAGAAAAGATTCTTCCAGATACAGATAGAGAATATGCAGACTTGTTTGCACCGTTTGATAATAAAGAAATAAGACCTTCAGGAAATGCTAAATCGGAAAAGCGATTTGTAGATGCAATTTCGGATGGTTTACGTCAGTCGATGGAAAAACATGATAACCTGGTTATTATGGGACAAGATGTTGCAGAGTACGGAGGTGTTTTTAAAATTACGGAAGGTTTCGTAGATCAATTTGGTAAAGACAGAGTTCGTAATACGCCTTTATGTGAATCGGCTATCGTTGGTTCAGCTTTAGGTTTAAGCATTGCTGGTCATAAGGCTATGATGGAAATGCAATTTGCAGATTTCGTTACATGTGGATTCAATCAGATAATTAATAACTTAGCGAAAATTCATTGGCGTTGGGGACAAAATGCAGATGTTGTTATAAGAATGCCTACAGGGGCGGGTGTAGCAGCAGGACCGTTTCATTCTCAATCGAATGAGGCTTGGTTTTTTCATACTCCAGGATTGAAAGTGGTTTACCCATCGAGTCCTGCCGATGCGAAAGGATTATTAGCTGCGTCTATTAATGATCCAAATCCTGTCATGTTCTTTGAGCATAAGGCTTTGTACAGAAGTTTAAAGGAAGATGTAAACGATGATTATTACACACTAGAGTTAGGTAGGGCGAACTTGGTAGCTGAAGGAAATCAGGTTTCTATTATTACTTATGGATACGGAGTTCAATGGGCAAAGCAATACCTAGCTGAACATCCAGAAATAAGTGCTGATATACTTGATTTAAGAACACTTCTTCCTTTTGACAAAGAAGCAATAGCCGAAACAGTTAAGAAGACCAATAAAGCGATAATTCTTCATGAAGATTCTTTAACAGGTGGTATAGGAGCAGAGATTTCAGCTTTTATCAGTGATGATCTATTCGCATACCTAGATGCTCCAGTAAAAAGAGTGGGTGCATTAGATACACCAATACCTTTTGCTCCACAATTGGAAGAGAATTTCTTACCAAAGGCAAGATTCGAAGAAGCATTGAATGCTTTACTAAAGTATTAGAATACTATTTTGCAATACTATCGATAAGCTCTTTTATTGAGCTATAAGTATTGAAAGATGGATCAATTTCAAAACTTGTGTCTCTACTTAAAGCACCTGTCAAGTGTGTCTTTTTACTTGAAATATGTCGTTTTAATTGAACGAGATAATCAGATACATTAACGCCTATATTGTTAGTGGTATTTGAAATGTAATAGGTAGGATCGTAATCTTTTGCTAAATCCACTAAGTCAACTAAAGTGACTGTAGAACCTAAGTATAAGCAGTGAAAACCTCTTTTCTTAAGCATGTAGTGAGTCATAAGTAAATCTAACTCGTGAATCTCTCCTTCTGGAAGAAACAACAAGCATTTGTTTTCTTTCACTACAACAGGTTCCAGCTGATCTATAACCGATATTATTTTTTGACGAATTAAATTACTGGCAAAATGTTCATTAGCTGGTGTAATTGCAGAAGCTTGCCAAAGAATACCAATACGCTCTAAGAGTTGAATGATAAACTCAAACAAGACTTTATCAAAACCATTTAAAGCAATTTGATCGTTGATGATTTTTAGAAGTTTCCATTCATCAAACTCGTGAATAGCTTCTATAGCTAATTCTATCGGGGAAGTAATGTTTTTGTTGGCGTGATTTAAAACCTGTTGATCAAGTTCCTCCAATGAAAGTTTAGCGATCTCTGATGGTTTCATTCCTGATCGATAAACAAAAGCGATGTTCAGTAGCTTTTTAAGCTCTTCATCTCCATATACTCTTTGATTACCATCAGATCTTGACGGTTCAAAAGTCTATATCTCTTCTCCCAAATTCTTAGCGTATGAGCTTTAATTCCGGAAAGAGCCTCCAATTGTTTTATACTATAAGTTGCCATGAAGTCTAAAATTAGAAACAGAAACGATTCGATTCTTTAAATGAAGTTAGATATTACTTCTTGCTTAGCCAAAGGACCGAATGATGTTTAAGTATAATTATGCTTCCTTGAACTTAGTAATTGTATTCGAAGTCTTTTAATTTAAGCGTCAGTTTTTTTCTCGCGTGGTGAATACGGTTCTTAACTTTTGATAAAGGAATGTTTAATTCGTCTGCGATTTCATTGTACTTATAACCTTCAAAATGCATCACAAAAGGCTGTTTGAATTCCACTGGTAAATCTTCGATTGCTTTAGCTATGTCCTTTTGATCTTTTAAAGATTCAGAATCATTATGGACTCCGTAGGTTCTTTCCACTGAAATATCATGGTCTTCAGCTAATACCACTTTGTTTCTCTTGATTAAGTTTAAGAAAGTATTTCTCATAATCGTAAACGTCCATGCTTTCAGGTTAGTCGACGGTTTGAATCTATCAATATTGCTTAAAGCTTTATAAATAGTTTCTTGAAGAAGGTCTTTAGCGTCTTCTTCAGAACGAGTAAGTTTAAAAGCATAGCCTAACAAAGGAGTTTGAATATTTGCTAAGTGATGTTGAAATTCTTGAGATGACATAATGTTTAAGATTAAGTGTTTCTTCTTAAACAAAAATAAAGCATGTTTATCAAAAAGTCAATTATCTTAAACAAAACTTTATCTCGGAGACATTTGTTAAGGTTTTGTTGTACTTGTTGTTTACCAGTTCAGTTGCTTTCACATGTATGTTATGAAATATAAAAGTATCTGGTAGTAAGTTATGTAGCGTCTTTAAATAGCTCTCGTTAACATTGTCATTCTTGAAGTTAACAAAGAATGTAACCAAGGCATCTGGATTCAATTCTTTCATTTGTACAAGAGAATTATCCGGTGTGTCTGATCCAAAATAAAATATTTGGAAGTTTTCTTCTTTTAGAATAGTGTAAGCAAATAACAAAGGAATTTCGTGTCTCTCACTTTCAGGTAAGAAAAGAATAAGCTTTTTGCTATAGTTCTCGGCGCTGGTATTAACTCTATGTTTTTGAGAGCGATGAGTTAAAGCATTCTTTATAGTTGCAGATAGCAAATGCTCGTGTAGTATGTTTAATTGATCAACACTCCACATTTTACCTACCTGAGTTAATAAAGGAACAATGAATTCAAAGTATGCCTGTTCGAGATTAGGTCGGTCAATAATGTTGTAGATCAGTTTTTCAATTTCTAATAAGTTGAAAGACTTTAATTCATCAATCATGTGTTCAATGAAAATGTTTTCATTGTCTTCAGTAAGTATGTTTTGAATATCATCAGGACCTAGATCTCTAATTCGAGATGGTTTGTAGCCCATTTTATAGAGCGCACTAATCTTCATGAATCGTTTAAATTCTAATTCAGAATAGACACGTCGATTATTGTCTAAGCGCTCAGGTTCAATAAGTTGGTATCGTTTTTCCCAAATTCTAATGGTATGTGCTTTAATACCGCTTATCTTCTCCAAATCCTTTATTGTGAAAAATTCCATTGTCTAACTTTTAGTTCCAACTAGTTAAACATGTTAGTAGTCCTGATTGTTTAGCTAGAAAGAATTTATGTTTGTTATAAAGAGACGAATTGTAGTAAATGCCGAAGTAGCTCAGGTTTGGGATTTCTTCAGTAAACCTGGGAATTTAAAGAAGATTACTCCTGAAGAGATGAATTTCGAAATTATTTCAGGGAATAGTCAGGAGACTTATGCAGGTCAGGTTATCGTGTATAAGGTTAGCGTATTGCCACTGGTTAGGCTTAAATGGGTGACGCTTATTAGCGAATGCGTTGAAAATGTCTTTTTTGTGGATGAGCAAAGATTTGGTCCATATCGCTTTTGGCATCACCAACATCACTTTAAAGATTTAGGAAACGGTACAACGGAGATGACGGATATTGTTCACTATAAATTACCAATGATGCCTTTCTCTAAGCTGGTTAATAGATGGTTTATCTCGAAAAAGTTGAATCAAATATTCGATTATAGATCTAAAGTTGTTAGCGAAGTTTTTGGCACAGACGAGGCATAAGGTTATTTTTGAAACAAATTGAATATTATGAAAATCGGAGTAATCAGAGAAGGAAAGAATCCACCAGATAAAAGAGTTCCATTAACACCAGAACAATGTAAGCAGTTTGTTGAGAAGTTTGATGCTGAGTTGGTTGTTCAACCAAGTCCTATTCGTGCTTTCAAAGACAGTGAATATTCAGACTTAGGAATTACTTTACAGGAAGATTTATCTGATTGCGATGTTATCATCGGAGTAAAGGAAGTGCCTATTGATATGTTAATGAACAATAAGCAGTTTTTCTTTTTCTCTCATACCATCAAAAAGCAACCTTATAACGCTAAGTTGATGAGGACTTTCCTTGATATGGGAATCACCATGACTGATTATGAAACATTAACTTATCCAACTGGAGCTAGAATCTTAGGATTTGGAAGATATGCTGGATTAGTAGGTGCTTATAATGGTTTATTAGCTTGGGGAAAAAGAACTGGAGATTTCGAAATTAAAGCGGCTCACACAACAGAAGGTTTAGCTGAAATGCATGAGGAGTTGAAGAAGGTTAAGTTTGGAGCTAAGAAGATTGCTATCACTGGTGGTGGAAGAGTTGCAAAAGGAGCGATGGAGATTTTAGATGCGATCAATATAAAGAAGGTTTCTCCAGAGGATTATTTGAATAAGACTTTTGATGAGGTGGTTTATACTCAATTGAATTCTCAAGATTTTTACGCAAGTAAAGATGGGAAAGAATGGAGTTCAAAGGATTTTTATGCCAACCCAACGGACTATAAATCTACTTTCTTAAGGTATTCAAAGTGTACTGATTTATTTATTTCATGTCATTACTGGGATCATAATGCTGATGTGTTATGGACAGCAGAAGATATGAGATCTAGCGAGTTTAAGATTAAAGTGGTTGCAGATATTACTTGTGATATCAAAGGATCGATTCCTTCAACCATTCAGCCTTCAACTATTGATGATCCAATTTATGGATATAACCCAACAAGTGAGGATTTAGGTGATGCTTATGCAGATGAAAACATAACGGTTATGGCTGTAGATAATTTACCTTGTGAAGTACCAAAAGATGCATCAGAAGGATTTGGAAAAGACATGATTGATAAGGTATTACCTTGTTTGATAGAGACTGATCCTGATAAGGTTATTGAAAGAGCTTCAATTACAGTTAAAGGTTCTTTAGGTGCTGGTTTCCAGTATTTATCTGATTATGCTGGATTGTAGATTACAATAGATCATATAGAAATAAAAAAAGAGCTTGTCGTTTGACAAGCTCTTTTCGTTTGTAGAATGTAAGAGTAGACAGGACAATATTTTAACCCTAACCGTCTGTCTAAATTCCTTTAAACTATCTTAAATCTTCATCACACTCTTCACAAGTGTCTTCGTCTTCGTCAGACTCATCTTCGTCTTCGTCATCTCCGTCTCCGAAAAGATCATCTAATTCTTCTTCCCAGTCGAAATCTTCACCTTCGTCTTCATCTCTTTCTTCATCAGTATAGTCTTCATCGTACCTGTTTTCATCATCCCAGTCAGAATCATCACAATCATCACAGTCATCCCAATCTTCATCTCTAAAATCATCATCACCGAAGTCATCACCAGACTCATCGTCAGAATTCTCATCACGGTTGTCTCCAAAATCTACACCGTCTTCACCATCAGCATTTTCGATTGTGTCATCTACAGCATCTGTAAAATCCTCTTTCTCACATGACGTTAATGTTAAAGCTCCAGCAACACATAAAACCATTGCTAATTTTCCGGTCATCCATTTAATTTTCATAATAAATAAGTTTAGTTGATTAATATTTCACTCCTAAGATGTAGGAGGGTTCGAAAAGGTTGGGGATAATTTTTAAAAAAATCGTAAATCACTGTAATACAGTTTAATAAAATTCAAAAAAACAGCTTTTTTATTCTTTACCTTTACGGCGATGAGAGCTATTACCTTAATTTTTTGTCTGATTTCGATCTGGATACAAGCACAAACAACAGTGCAGGGAAAGGTGATGGATTTTCATTCAAAAGAAGGAATAGCATTTGCCAATGTATGGATGATTGGAAGTGCAGTTGGAACAAATACCAGCTTAGATGGTACGTTTCAAATTAAATATGCAGGGAATCATACTCAGTTAGGTATTTCCTTTGTAGGGTATAAGACTGATACTGTTCAATTAACAGTAGGCGAAAAGAATATTATTGAGGTAAGTCTAAAGCCAGAAGCACTTGAGCTAGGGAGCGTAAATTTTGTGGCACCGAAATACAAGAATCCGAATAAAGAATTGTTTAAGCGAATTACCAAGAACAAGAAGGCTAATTCAATGTCTAGCCTGGATTATTACGAATGCGAGATTTACAATAAAATTCAAGTAGACCTAAATCAAGTAGGGAAGTTTATCAAGAAGAACAGAATCAAATCTTTGGACTATATGTACGATATGATTGATTCTTCAGCTGAAAGGTCTGAATCTTTTCTACCCATGTTTTTGTCTGAAACGGTTTCCGATTATTATTTATCCTCTAAACCTAAAGCGGAAAAGGAGATTGTAATAGCATCTAAAGTTTCTGGATTAAAGAATGAGTCTATATCAATGCTTTTAGGAAACGCTTATACTGATTTCAATCTTTATACCAATTTTATTAATGCTTTTGATAAAGACTATGTTTCTCCAATATCAGATTTTGGTTGGGCTTATTATAAATATGAAATAACGGATACCACTTATATCGGACCGTATTTAAGTTATAAAATGAGTTTTAAACCGAGAAGAAAGCAAGAGCCTACTTTTTACGGTGATATGTGGATTGATGCTGATTCCTATGCTATTACTAAGATTAATATGTCTTTGTCAGAAGGTGCTAACGTCAATTTTGTTCAATCCCTTACCATAAACAGAGCTTATGCAAAAGTGGGATCAACTTGGGTGAAGCAGAGTGAGCAGCTGGATATGGAAGCTAACTTGCTGAAGAGTGAAAAGTTGGTGGGGGTTTTTATGCATAAAACTACCTATTGGAAAAAACACAAGTTAAACGAAGCCAGAGATAAGGCCTATTATTCAAGTTCAGCTGAACTTAGTATCGCAGATAGTGCAATGCATCGATCAGAAGAATTTTGGTCTACAAATAGAGGAGAGGCATTAAGTTCTAAAGAAGTACAAATTTACAGCAACATAGACTCCTTGGTGAATTCCAAACCTTTTATCTGGGGTGTTCGATTTACTAAGATGTTTTATATTGGCTATATGCCTTTTAAGAACTGGGAGTTTGGTCCGTATTATTCAGCGTTTAGTTTTAACAGTATTGAAGGAAGTAGATTCCGATTTGGAGGTAGAACAAAATCAAACTTCATTAAAAACTTTAGGCTTAACGCTTATTTAGCTTATGGATTGAAAGATGAAAAGTTTAAAGGACAATTGAAGGGAGAGTACTACTTCTCAAAAAATCCATTAGTCAAAATGGAAGCAGAGTATTCGAATGATTATAAGCAATTGTCTGATTCTCCAGATGCATTTGCTCCCGATAACATTATGTCATCTATATCAAGGCGAACAGCACCACAATTCACTTTAGTAGACGCTAAAAATATTTCCTTTTTAAAAGAATGGTATCAAGGTGTTTCTAATCAGATAAAACTAAACGTTAATGATTTTTATCCGGTAGCACAGTTGCAATTTTATCGTCCGGATAACAGTAGAATTAATCATTTTAGAATTTCATCGCTTGAGTTTTCAGGAAGAATAGCAATTGGAGAAAAGTTTGTAATGGGTGATTTTACCAGGTTAAGTTTAGGAACTAAAAAGCCTATTCTAACCTATGGTGTAGAATTCAGTGATCGTCGATTATTAGGATCTGATTATGATTTTACTAAAGTGTTTCTACAGGTTAAGGATAAGCTCTTTTTTGGGACTTTAGGTAGATTAGATGTCGTTGTTGACGCTTCAAAGTTATGGGGACAAGTACCGTATCCGATTTTACTGCAACATCCTGGAAACAGTTCTTATTATTTCGACAAGCTTGCGTTTAACTTAATGAATCCAAGTGAATTTGTAAGTGACGAGTTTGTATCTATCAAATCAGAATACCATTTTGAAGGTTTGTTTTTAAATCAACTTCCTTTGGTGAGAAAGTTAAAATGGAGGGAGTTACTTTATGCAAGGTCTGTTATTGGAGATGTCGTTAACAATCATGAAGCTGAAATGTTATTTCCGAACGGATTAAGTTCATTGAACGGTAAACCCTATGTTGAGGTGGGTGTGGGGATAGAGAATGTATTCAAGTTTGTTAGAATAGATTATATCGTTCGTTTAACAAACCGAGGAACAGGAGTTTCCAATAGTGGAATTTTTGCCGGTCTTCAATTAGACCTTTAGAACTGATTACTGTTAACTGTTTTAATCCCGATTAGTCTATAGTATCGATCAGACATTCCTTGATGGTAAATCCATACCTTATATGAATTCTTCGTCTGATAATGGTTCCCTTCAATAAAGCTTTCATCAGCAACCTTGTTATCTCCTTCTAAATAGACGTATTGATAGTTATAGACACCTTGTTTAACAAAAATTTGGCATTCGTATCTTTTCTTATCGTAGTTGTAATGCATTTTGGCTTCGTTCAAATAATCAAATTCAGTGAACTGACCGAATACATAAATAATTCCATCATCCAATACATTGGAAAGGGGTAAGTTGAACTGAACTAAACCATAGTCAGCATCAGTGCTAAAAGCTTGGTGATTTTCAACTCCTATAATACGTTTACCATTGTAATCATTTTGCTCAAAGTATTTTAGGAATGCTCTTTTTTGATCTGAAAATAGAACCACTTTATTGGTGTCGTTTTCAAAGTAAATACTATCCGTTCGGTGTGAGTGATATCCAAAATCACGACAATCAAAATAACGGTACTCATTACCTGCGTTAAAAACATTTTCAATGTTGTATTGATACAGTAATTCGCTTTCTCTTATGAACGTTGGTTTTAAATCAAAGATGGCATTATCCCAACGCATGTTCTTCGTTAGAACAACTTCAAATTCAGAAAAAGGATCCGTTACGTCGATGTCTTGATACCTGAAGTTAAAGTCAACCTCATGTTTATAATAACGATCTGCGGAAAGGCTAGCCTGTTTAACCACAGCATCAATGCTTGTTTTAGGTTCATAAACATAAAATCGTTTCGTGAAATAGACTTTATATGGATCGCTAGTAGAGAATACTTTGATGATGTAGTTTCCAGATAATCCGATGGTCATGTTTTCACTAGGAAACTCCAACTGATAGTTCACATACTTTTGAATTGTATTAAAAGAGAAATTATAGTCTAAAATGTTGTCCTCTTGATAATTTGGCATGTATTCATGAGACGATAAACTAGAAGGGCTCCAGTCTGGGTTGCAATGAATGAAAGTGAAACTAATGTCATCAACATCATCACTGAGGATATCAAAACTTAAACTTAATCGGTCATTAGAATTAAGTGCAATAATAGGATCGGATTGCTGCCATCCTGATTTGTAAAGCATGGTTGTCTTAACATTATTATCAAAGGTTTGATCCTTATAGAATTCTAAATCGTCAAATTCTAGGTCCATCTGAGCGCTTAAAGAACAGAAGCTTATGAAAAATAAAATGGATAACAGGCTTGATTTCATACTTTAAAAATAAGGGGATATGCAAGAATAATTCCAATTTTATAAAGCTAAAGTTATTCCTTGAATTAACATTTTTTAAGTTATTTATAATGATTTTAAATAGAGCTAAATGTCATGTCAGTTCATGAGCACTCTCTTTTAATTTAGTAATTTCGTCCCTTCAAATTGCTATTGAAATAGATAAAATTCTATGTCTAGACACATTAAGATTAGTAAAGGTGCTGACATCAAGTTACAAGGTGTAGCTAAGAGAGTGGTTGAAACTGCTCCACTGTCAGACACTTACGCACTTAAGCCAACTGATTTTCATGGGGTGACACCAAAACTTGTTGTAAGACAAGGAGACAAGGTGAAAGCTGGTACAACCATTTTCTTTGACAAGTACAAAGAAGATGTAAAGTATGCTTCTCCTGTTTCTGGTGAAATCGTTGAAATCGTTCGTGGTGCGAGAAGAAAAGTATTAGAAATTGTAATCAAGCCTGATGCGGAAATTACGTTTGAAGATTTTGGTTCTGCGGATCCAAACGCTTTAAGTGGTGAAGAAGTAAAAGCAAAGATGCTTAACGGTGGAGTTTGGCCTTTCGTAAAACAAAGACCTTATGACGTTGTAGCTGATCCTGCTAGAGCTCCTAAAGCTATTCACGTAACTGCATTTGATTCAGCTCCGTTATCTCCTGACTTTGATTTTATCCTTGCAGGAAAAGAGGAAGCGTTTCAAGCTGGTTTAGATGCCTTGCAAAAGTTAACTACTGGAGCGGTACATTTAAACATGCCAGAATCTAAGGAAGTTAGATTTGATGCAAATGAGTTGATTGAGTTCACTGATGCCGAAGGTAAAGCGACTTCAATTGATTATACTACAGCAGCTAAAATGCCGGCTTACCAACCTGCAAGCGAAGCGTTAAAAGCAGAAGAAGCAAGAAGGTTAAAGCCTTCAGCAATGTTTACTGAAGCTAAAAATGTAGAGAAAAACTTTTTCGAAGGAAAGCACCCTGCTGGAAACGTTGGTATTCAAATTCACCATATCGATCCAGTTAATAAGGGAGAGAGAGTTTGGACATTAAACGCTCAAGGTGTTGTTGCTATTGGAGAGTTATTCTTAACAGGAAAATACAATGCTAAGAAGATTGTTGCTTTAGCTGGATCAGAAGTAAAAGATGCGAAGCATTTTGAACTTTACTCTGGAGCGCAATTAAAGTCAATCACGAATGATAATATCTTAGAAGGAGATAATAGATTTATTTCTGGAAACGTATTAACAGGGACTCAAGTTGAGGAAGCTGGATTCGTTGGATTCTATGATAACTTAGTTTCAGTTATTCCTGAAGGAAAGCAAATGGATTTCTTTGGATGGGCATTGCCTATGCAACCAGAGAAACTTTCGTTTAGCAAGGCTTTAATGTCTTGGTTAACTCCTTCTAAAGAATATAGATTGAACACTAACTCAAACGGTGAAGCGAGAGCATTCGTTGTTACTGGTGAATACGAAAAGGTATTCCCAATGAGCATTTTCCCAGTATATCTATTAAAGTCTTGTTTGACTGAAGATATTGAGAAATTAGAAGGTTTAGGTATTTACGAAGTAGCGCCAGAAGATATGGCTCTATGTGAGTTTGCTTGTACTTCTAAAGTAGAAGTTCAAAGAATCCTGAGAGAAGGATTAGACTTAGTACAAAAAGAGTGTGATTAATCTACATAGTTATAAAGTATAATGAAGTTTTTAGAAAAATTTGTAGAGAAAAACCGACCGAACTTCCAATCAGGAGGTAAGTTCGAAAAATGGTATCCTGTATGGGATGGTTTAGAGACGTTTTTATTTGTCCCTGATCATGTTACTCATAACGGTGTACACGTTAGAGATGCGGTTGACTTGAAGAGAACAATGAACACAGTAATCCAAGCATTACTTCCGTGTTTATTATTTGGTATGTGGAATGTTGGTTACCAGCATTTTACAGCATTTGGAATTGAATCAACATTCGTAGAACAGTTTATCTACGGTCTAACGAAAGTTTTACCAATGGTAATCGTTTCGTATGCAGTTGGATTAGGTGTTGAGTTTACATTTTGTGTAATCAAAAAGCATCAAATCGAAGAAGGATTCTTAGTATCAGGAATGTTGATACCATTAATTTGCCCAGTTGATGTTCCTTTATGGATGATCGCTGTGTCTACAATCTTTGCTGTTGTAATCGGTAAAGAGGTGTTTGGAGGAACAGGAATGAATATCTTAAACCCTGCATTAACATCAAGAGCATTATTATTCTTCGGTTATCCTTTGTTTATGTCAGGTAACAAGGTATGGATATCTGAAGCAGCAAGAGGATATAATGAAGTTGATGGTTTCTCAGGAGAGACTCAATTAGGCTTGTGGGCACAAACAGTTAAAGCAAAAGCCAATCCAGAATTAGTTGATTCAATCCTATCGAAGACCTATAGTACTATGGATTTATTCTTAGGAATGGTTCCTGGTTCTGTTGGAGAGACTTCAGCTTTAGCTTGTATTATTGGAGCATTTCTATTAATTGCAACTGGTATTGGTTCATGGAAAATCATGAGTTCAGCACTAGTTGGAGGTGCTTTAATGGCATCAATATTTAATGTAGCTGGTGCTAATCCATTTATGGAAGTACCAGTATTAGATCAGTTATTTGCTGGAGGTTTCATGTTTGGTATTGTTTATATGGCAACTGATCCAGTATCAGGTGCACAGACTGAAGTTGGGAAGATTCTTTACGGATTCTTCATAGGTTTATTCGCAATTATGATCAGAGTATTTAACCCAGCGTATCCTGAGGGAGTTATGTTATCTATTTTATTCATGAACGTTATGGCGCCTTTAATTGACCACTATGTAGTAGCAGGAAATATTAAAGATCGTTTAGCGAGATTAAAAACAACTCACTAATTAGAAATTATGGCTGTTAATAAGAATAGTACTAGTTATATCTACACTTTCACAGTGATACTGGTTGGTGTAGTTGCAGCGATCCTAGCAGGTTTATCTGTTGGATTGAAAGAATTACAGACTGAAAACGTAATGGATGAAAAGCGCAAGTTCATTCTGAAGGCTGCAGGTATCATGGGAAGAGATGAATCTTTAACGAAAGAAGAAGTAAAGTCTAAATACGAAAGTGCAAAAATTGCTGATGCAGTTTTATCTTTCTCTGGAAGTCCAATTTCAGAAGAAGGTATTTCAGCTTTCAATCTTGATATTGTAAAGGAGTTTAAATCTTCTCCAAATAAAGAAGATAGAAAATACCCAATCTTTGTTTTAAAGGGAGCAGATGATAAAAACAAATTCGTAATACCAATGGCTGGTAAAGGACTTTGGGGTCCCGTTTGGGCTTACGTTGCTGTTGATGCTGATGCTAACTCTGTATTCGGAGCGGTTTTCGATCACAAATCAGAAACACCAGGTTTAGGTGCTGAGATTAAGGATGGAGAGTACTTCTGGAGACAGTTTGACCTTGAAAAAGGAAAGAAGATTTCTGATGCTTCAGGTAAGTATCAAGGAATATCTGCTATCAAAGGTGGTGGAACAAAAGATAATCCTCACGGGATTGACGGTATTGCTGGAGCGACTATTACTTCAGTAGGTGTTGGAGAGATGCTAAAAAGCTCTTTCGAGGTTTATTTGGATTACATGAAAGATTTTAAGAACTAATAAGAACCATTGAAAATGAGCGAAGCAAAGGAATCATTGTTCTCAAAGAAAAACATTAAGCTGATCAAAGATCCTCTTAATGATGATAACCCGGTTTCAGTACAGGTACTTGGTATTTGTTCTGCACTGGCAATTACTGTTCAGTTAAAGAATGCAATCGTAATGTCAATTTCGGTAGCGTTTGTATTGATCTTATCCAACCTGATCGTTTCTTTAATGAGAAACGCTATTCCAGATAAGATTAGAATTATTGTTCAGTTGGTAATTGTAGCTGCCTTAGTAATTACAGTGGATCAAGTGTTAAAAGCATTTTTATATGATGTGTCTAAGCAATTATCTGTATTCGTTGGATTGATTATTACAAACTGTATTATCATGGGGCGTTTAGAAGCGTTTGCTTTAGGGAATAAACCAGGTCCTGCTGTTATGGATGCAGTTGGTAATGCTGCTGGTTACGGTTGGATTTTGATTGTTGTAGCATTGGTAAGAGAGTTTTTCGGATCAGGAAAATTCTTTGGAATGAAATTAATTCCGGAGTCATGGTACATTAACATGTCTGAAGGAACTGGATTTTATGCAGATAATGGTTTAATGATTTTACCTCCAATGGCATTGATCACTGTGGGTATCATTATCTGGGTGCAAAGAATGAAGAACACTAAATTAATTGAAGAGAATTAATAATAATTCGTTTAGATTATGGAATATTTAAATATCATACTAAAAGGAATCTTTATCGAGAACATGATTTTTGCCTATTTCTTAGGTATGTGTTCTTACTTAGCGGTTTCTAAGACAGTAAAAACTGCAACTGGTTTAGGTGCTGCAGTAATCTTTGTATTAGTAGTTACAGTTCCTTTGAACTACTTATTAGAGAATTACATCTTAAAAGAAGGAGCTTTAACATGGTTATCGGATGACTTTGCAGAAATGGACTTAGGATTCTTAAGTTTCATTATGTTTATTGCGGTTATCGCATCAACGGTTCAGTTGGTAGAGATGGTTGTAGAAAAGTTTGCTCCAGCTCTTTACGGTGCACTTGGAATTTTCTTACCTCTTATTGCTGTTAACTGCTCCATCTTAGGAGGAGCGTTATTCATGCAAGAACGTCAGTACGAAACAATCGGTGAAGCAACAGCATTTGCATTTGGTTCAGGAATCGGTTGGTTCATAGCAATTGTTGCTATCGCAGCGATTAGAGAAAAGATTAAATACTCAAATGTACCTGCTCCTTTAAGAGGATTAGGGATTACGTTCATCATCACAGGGTTGATGGGGATTGCGTTTATGAGTTTTATGGGAATTGAATTATAATAAGTAAAGAAAGCATATTATGGATATCATAATGAGTGTTGTTATTTTCTTGATCGTAGCATTGTTCTTAGTATCAATTCTACTTTACGCGAAGTCTAAACTGTCGCCATCAGGAAGTATCAAATTAACAATCAACGGAGATACAGAGTTTGAAGTAGAAGCGGGAGCTACACTATTGTCAACTTTAGGAAGTAACAAAATTTTCTTACCATCTGCTTGTGGAGGTGGAGGTACTTGTGCAATGTGTAAGTGTCAAATCTTAGAAGGTGGTGGTGAAATTCTTCCAACAGAAGAGCCTTACTTCTCTAGAAAAGAGATCGCTGATAACTGGAGACTTGGATGTCAGGTTAAAGTGAAGGAAGACATGAAGATTCATGTTGAAGAGGAGATCATGGGTATTAAAGAGTGGAAAGCGAAAGTAGTTTCTAACTACAACGTTGCAACTTATATCAAAGAATTTATTGTTGAGATTCCAGAGGATATGGATTACAAAGCTGGGGGGTACATCCAGATTAAGATTCCTAAGACTGTGGTGAATTTCAAAGACATGGATATTAAAGCTCATCCACAGGATCACCCAGGTGAGCCGGATAAGTTTGAAAAGGATTGGGGTGAAGGTAAATTTGCTATCAGAGACCTTGTTATGAAGAATGACGAGGAGGTGGTAAGAGCTTACTCTATGGCATCTTATCCTGCAGAAGGAAGAAGAGTTATGTTGAACGTAAGGGTTGCTGCTCCACCATGGGATAGAGCAAAAGATTCTTGGGCAGACATTAACCCAGGTATTGCGTCATCATATATCTTCAATTTAAAAGAAGGTGATGAAGTAACAATTTCTGGTCCTTATGGAGAATTCTTCATTAATGATTCTGATGCAGAAATGCTTTATATCGGTGGGGGTGCAGGTATGGCACCAATGAGATCTCACTTATATGAGTTATTCAAAACAATCAAGACTGGTAGAAAAGTAACTTACTGGTATGGAGGTAGATCTAAAGCAGAGCTTTTCTACATTCACTACTTTAGAGATTTGGAAAAAGAATTTCCAAACTTTAAGTTCTACTTGGTGCTTTCTGATGCATTAGAAAGTGATAATTGGGTAAACAAAAAGGATGTTAATGATGAAGCAGGTGATGGTTTCTCTGGATTTGTTCATAACGCGGTTATAAACGAATACTTAGCGAAGCATGATGCTCCTGAAGATTTAGAAGTTTACTTCTGTGGACCACCAATGATGAACCAAGCGGTTATCAAAATGTGTGATGATTGGGGTATTCCTGATGAGAACGTTCGTTTCGATGACTTCGGAGGATAATATAATCCTTTACTATATTGAAAAGGTCTCGCATTTGCGGGACCTTTTTTTGTGTTTCAATGTAACTGATTTGTCTATAGATAGAGATTGGAAGAAACATCACTAAAGGTTGCATTACTAAGTTACGGACCTCATGTAATTGTAAAAATCTGTGTAAACTGTGAAATCTGTGGACTATTAAAACAGCTAAGGAGTCAATCAAAAAAGTTTTTTTGAGCTAAATACTATTATACTGGATGAATTGAATTCTAACAAGTGTATGGATATACTGTTTAATTCTTTTATCCACAGATTTCACGGATTTCAAAGATTTTCAAATATGCTTAACTAATCCTTCCCCAATTTATCTTCTTATGTTTTAAAGCAGCCAAATAAATCTTAGTGATTTTATGCTTTTCAAGCTCAAGGTTTGGGTCTTCATCGATTGTTTCAAAAGCTTTTTGTCTAGCAAATCGTAGAATGTTATGATCTTCCACCAAGGACGCTAATTTAAAATCTAGATCACCGCTTTGTCTTGTTCCTTCAATATCTCCAGGACCTCTTAATTGCATGTCAACTTCAGCGATTCTAAATCCGTCATTGGTATCGCACATGGTTTTAATACGTTTTCTACCAACTTGAGAGATTTTATTCTTTGTCATTAGAATACAGAAAGATTGTTCAGCACCTCTTCCAACTCTTCCACGCAATTGATGCAATTGAGCTAAACCAAACTTCTCAGCACTTTCGATGATCATAACACTGGCATTAGGAACGTTAACTCCAACCTCTATCACCGTGGTAGCAACCATTATCTGAGTTTTACCTTGAACAAATCGTTGCATTTCAAAGTCTTTATCCTTTGCTTTTTGTCTACCATGAACAATACTCACCTGGTAATCTGGACCTGGGAATCGACGTGTGATACTTTCATATCCGTCCATTAGATCTTTATAGTCGAGTTGACTTGATTCTTCTATTAAAGGATATACAATATAAACCTGTCTTCCTTTCTTAATTTCTTCTTCAATAAAACCAAACACTCTTATTCGATGAGCATCATAAAAATGTACGGTTTTAACCGGCTTCCTTCCAGGAGGTAATTCATCGATTAAAGAAGTGTCTAAGTCACCATATACTGTCATTGCAAGTGTTCTAGGAATTGGTGTTGCAGTCATCACTAAAACGTGTGGAGGTCGAACATTCTTTGTCCAAAGTTTAGCTCGCTGAGCAACTCCGAATCGATGTTGTTCATCAATAACGACCAGACCCAAGTTTTGGAATTTAACTTTATCCTCAATTAAAGCATGAGTACCTATTAAAATATGTAAGCTCCCATCTTCTAAAGCTGCGTGTATCTCTCTTCGTTCAGCTGTCTTGCTAGACCCCGTTAATAGCTCAACTCGTAAGCCGACTTGAGCACCAAGCTCTTTCATGCTTGCAGCATGTTGATTAGCGAGAATTTCCGTAGGTGCCATCAATGCAGCTTGATAGCCATTTCCGACTGAAATAAGCATGGATAGAAAAGCAACAAAGGTTTTGCCAGACCCAACATCACCTTGAACCAAGCGGTTCATTTGTTTTCCTGAGCCCATATCTTTTCGCACTTCCTTAATCACTCTTTTTTGAGCTCCTGTCAGTTCGAAAGGCATATGGTTTTGATAGAATTCATGGAAATATTCTCCAACTTCATCAAATATATATCCTTGAATTTTCTTTTGGATTCTTTCTTTTTGTTGAGCGATTTTTAGTTGAGAGAAGTAAAACTCCTCAAATTTCAACCTTGCTTTAGCTCTTTCCAAAAGTTTTAAATCAGAAGGAAAATGTATTTCGGAATAGGCCTTATTTCGATCCAATAGGTTTAAGTCAGAAGAGATTTCGAAAGAAACATTTTCTGGAACATGATGAGCACATTCAAGAACCAAGTTCTTTATAATGTTTCGCATTCCCTTAGAATCTAAACCTACTAATTTCATTTTCTCAGTGGTAAGATACATTGGCTGTAAACCTTTTAATCCTTTACTTTTAGGATCACTGGCTAAATTCATTTCAGGATGAGTAAGGTTAAGTCGACCGTTAAATACATGCGCCTTTCCGAACACCACGTATTCTTCATTTAACTGAAGGGATTTGAGTAGCCATTTGGCACCTTTAAACCAGACAAGCTCAACAATGCCTGAATCATCTTTTAAATGGCCAACCAGTCTTTTACTTCTTTTTGCTCCAGCTTCCTCTAATTTTATTAAAGTCCCTTTTAGCTGAACCTGAATGTTATCCGCTAATAGATCAGCTATTTTAGTAAAAGCACTTCTATCCACATATTTATAAGGATAGTATTGAAGTAAGTCCATGTAATTTTGAATACGTAGCTCACCCCTTAAAGCTTCCGCTTTTTTAGGACCAACTCCTTTAAGGAATTCAATATTGTTATCGAGTTTACTTCCTGGCATTTTCTGATTCTATCTTGAAATTAATAAATCCTTTCTCAACCTAAACGTCGATATACATTTTGTGAGTAAATGTGTAACTTTATGTACTTAGTTTATTACTATGAGTGACGACATGAGTGGTTTCGGCAGAAGAGCACAACTAGATCCTGAAGATTATTACATCGGGCCGGAAGGTTATATGGTTTTTACTGAAAAGTATCACTTAAAGCGTGGGCACTGTTGTCAGAGTGGTTGTAAACATTGTCCTTATGGTTATGATAAATCAAAGGGACGAATTATTAAAGACTAACAAATTAAACTTACACTATGGTTTTAACGGCTTTTAAAGAAGAAATATTGGAGGGTATACCTTCTCAATTACCTGCAAAAAAGGAATACGAATTAGACATCAATCACGCACCAAAGCGTAAAAAGGTTTTAAGTGAAGAGGAAAGAAAGCTAGCCATTGTTAATGCATTAAGATATTTTCATCCAAAAGATCATGCGGTTCTTTCAAAAGAGTTTGCAGAGGAATTAGACACATACGGTAGAATTTACATGTATCGTTTAAGACCAGATTATGAAATGAAAGCTAGACCTATTGAGGATTATCCAGGTAAATGTCAGCAGGCAAAAGCTATCATGTTAATGATTCAGAATAACTTGGATTATGCTGTAGCACAACATCCTCATGAATTAATAACTTATGGAGGTAACGGAGGTGTTTTCTCTAACTGGGCTCAGTATAGATTAACAATGAAGTACTTAGCAGAAATGACTGATGAGCAAACATTGGTTATGTATTCTGGTCATCCAATGGGGTTATTTCCTTCTCATAAAGATGCTCCTCGTGTGGTAGTTACTAACGGTATGATGATTCCTAACTATTCTCAACCAGATGATTGGGAGAAATATAACGCTTTAGGAGTTACTCAGTTCGGACAAATGACTGCAGGTTCATACATGTATATTGGACCACAAGGAATTGTTCATGGAACAACGATCACGGTGTTAAATGCTGGAAGAAAGATTTCTAAGAATGGTGAAGGACTAGCTGGAAAGGTATTCCTTACAGCGGGACTTGGAGGAATGTCAGGAGCTCAACCAAAAGCAGGAAACATTGCAGGATGTATTACAGTTTGTGCAGAGGTAAATCCGAAAGCAACTGAAGTAAGGCATTCTCAAGGTTGGGTTGATGAGGTAATTAAAGATTTAGATAGTCTTTGCGAAAGAGTTGCAAAGGCCAAAGTAGATAAAGAAATAGTATCTATTGCTTACCAAGGTAATGTGGTAGATGTTTGGGAAAAATTTGATGAAGCTGGAATTTATATTGATTTAGGTTCTGATCAAACTTCATTGCATAATCCTTGGGCTGGAGGATATTATCCTGCAGGTCTATCGTTTGAAGAATCAAATGATATGATGGCGAATAATCCTGAATTGTTCAAAGAGAAAGTTCAAGAAACATTAAGAAGACATGCTGCAAGTGTAAATAAGCATACAGCAAAAGGGACTTACTTTTTCGATTATGGAAATGCATTTTTACTAGAGTCTTCTCGCGCCGGAGGTGAAGTAATGGCTGAAAACGGAATCGATTTTAAGTATCCGTCTTATGTTCAAGATATAATGGGACCGATGTGTTTTGATTATGGATTTGGTCCTTTTAGATGGGTTTGTGCTTCTGGAAAGACGGAGGATTTAGCCATGACAGATAAAATTGCTTGTGAGGTACTAGAGGAGATTAGAAAGAATTCTCCAAAAGAGATTCAACAGCAAATGACTGATAATATCCAGTGGATAAAAGGAGCTCAAGAAAATAAATTGGTTGTAGGTTCTCAAGCTAGAATACTTTATGCGGATGCAGAAGGTAGAATGAAAATAGCTCAAGCCTTTAATGATGCTATTGCAGCTGGTAAAATAGGTCCGGTAGTTTTAGGTAGAGATCATCATGATGTTTCTGGTACCGATTCACCTTTCAGAGAGACATCTAACATTTATGATGGTTCTAAATTCACATCTGATATGGCGATCCATAATGTTATTGGAGATTCATTCAGAGGTGCTACTTGGGTATCTATCCACAACGGTGGTGGTGTAGGTTGGGGAGAAGTGATGAATGGTGGATTTGGAATGTTGTTGGATGGATCTGCAGATGCTGAACGTAGATTGAAGTCAATGTTATTCTGGGATGTAAATAATGGTATTGCGAGAAGAAATTGGGCTAGAAACGAAGAAGCTACATTTGCTATAAAAAGAGCCATGGAAATGGAGCCAAATTTAACGGTTACTATTCCAAATTTAGTAGACGAAAAAGATCTACATATTTAATTGGCACAATCTTCGTTATAGATAAAATAAAAACGATGAAAAAGATTCTATTATTAGCTTTAAGTTTTGTTTTTCTGACAGCCTGTGAGCTGGAAGAGACAGAAGAAATTACGGATGTAAGAGATCGTTTTATTGGTGAATGGGTTTGTGAAGAAGTAAGCAATGTAAATGGTTCTAGAAACTTTACGGTTACCATCGCTTATGATGAAAGTGACGCCAGTAATATTTTGATTCAGAACTTTTACCAAATGGGAATAGCTATTTCATCTGTAGGAACTATCAGTACTACTAATGAGCAAGCGATAAGCATATCTCCACAGGATGTAGATGGTTTGCTCGTACAGGGAAGTGGAGTGTTAGAATCAGATGTTCAAATTGATTTTGAATATACTGTGGACGATGGAGTTGAACTGGATTCTGTTCAAGCCGTTTTTATCAAACAATAGTGAAATATCATTTAATCAACGATAGTGTGAAAAGTAAGCTCGAAAGGCTTACTTTTTTGCCTTTTGAAAAAAGAGGTATTGAAGTATATGTTCAGCGTGAAGATTTAATTCACCCAGAAATAAGCGGAAATAAATGGCGTAAACTAAAGCATAATCTGAAAGATGCTATTGCTCAGAATAAGTCAATCTTAACCTTCGGGGGAGCTTATTCTAACCACATAGCAGCAACTGCTGCGGCAGGAAGGGAGTGCGGTGTTAAGACAATTGGTATCATAAGAGGAGATGAGTTAAATAAAGACTCCAATGCTACTTTAAAATTGGCTCAGAAGAATGGAATGGATTTAGTTTTTGTAGATAGGTCAACTTATCGAATGAAAGATGATGAGGACTATCTGAAAAGCTTGTCGGATGATTATCCAAACGCTATAATAGTTCCAGAGGGAGGTTCAAATTCACATGGCGTAAAAGGTTGTGAAGAGATTTTGAACGAAAGCTTTGATCTCTGTTTTGTTGCGGCAGGAACTGGTTCTACATCTGCAGGAATTATCAATTCTCAGAAAGCGAAAGAAGTAAAGGTTGTTTCTGCCTTAAAAGGAGATTTCTTAAAAAACGAGATAGCAAAATGGACCGATTTTAAGAATTGGGAATTACTAAGTGATTATCATTTTGGAGGATATGCCAAGTATCCAGAAGAGTTGAAAGCATTTCAAGAATCTTTTGAAAAAGAACATGGATTGTTGCTAGATCCAGTATATACAGCCAAGCTATTTTACGGAATGATAGATTATCTGTCTAAGTCAAATCACAATAATTGCAAAGTAGTGGTTGTCCATACGGGAGGTCTTCAAGGAAGATTGTTTAATAGATAGTGAATTCATAAATTTGTGGAAACTAGACAGATGAAAGGACAATTGTTAATTACCAGTTTACTTTTTATAGGAAGCTTGTTAGCTCAAGACTCGATTTTGTTTAAGCCTGATTATAAATCAGGGAAAGATGCCTATTTGAGAAGCTTGACTCCAGATGATAACTATGGGACGCATACCTATTTTGCAGCAAATGCCTGGACGAATGGTGTACGAGAGGTCCTGATCAGAGGGGTTATTGATTTTGAGCTTTATACACTTCCGTCAAATATTGAAATAACAGGGGCCTATCTTTCTTTATACAGTTATGATTCAAACAATGGAAGACATTCCAATAGAAGTGTATCCAATGAAGCGGTATTAAAAAGAATTGTTGAACCTTGGGAAGAAGGTTTGGTAACCTGGAATAACCAGCCGGCTGTAACTGATGAGAATCAGGTTCTTTTGAATCAATCTACTGCAGAAGATCAAGATTACCTGGATATAGATGTTACGGAACTGGTTAAAGATATGCATGCTAATCCGCAAAGATGATTTGGGTTTAGAATTAGTCTGATTACCGAATCGTACTATAGACGAATGATGTTTTCATCAAGTGATAATGTTAATCCAGATTTACACCCATCGTTATTGGTTGAATACAGAGATACCACTAGTGTTTCAGATTCAACGCTCACAACAATTCAAGATCGTAAGTTGGATATCGATATATATCCAAATCCAAGCTCAGGTATTGTAAATATGAACGTTTTAACTAAGGATTTATTGATAAAGGTTTACGATGCTAAGGGTAGCATAGTAAAAGAGGAGTTAAACTTTAAATCAAGTCATTTAGATCTTAATCACCTGGAAAATGGTATCTATTTCATCCATATTAATCAGGGTGGAAAAAACTTTGTTGAAAAGTTAATACTAAACAAGTAATCTGCATTCGCCTTTTTATTTCTTCGTTCACCGATAATCGTTTTTCTGGTCTGTTTACAAGCTGTACATTTGATTCAAACAAGAAATTATGGCAAAGAGTGATAACACAGCAAAGGTATTTTTAGGATTAGTAATCTTTTTAGGTGGAGCAATTGCTTTACTGGATAGAACGGGGTTATTGGTGTTACCTTTTTATCATCAGATATATACATGGAAGATCATTTTCATACTAGTAGGTATCTATAAATTGATCAAGGAAGAATTTATTTCAGCAATTGTATTGTTATCATTAGGAAGCTTCTTTTACTTAAGAACTCATTTGCCCGATTTCAGAGTTTTCTTTTGGCCTTTGATTGCCATGTTAGCAGGTTTAGTGTTAATGGTGAAATCAGGAAATTCAAAAAAAAAATCAAAGAATTTCAAAGACAATAAAAAAGGAGTCTTATCTGATAGAATAGAAGAAGTAGCTGTCTTTGGAGGAAACAGTAAAGTAGTGAATTCTCAAAATTTTGAAGGAGGCGAAATTGTATCTGTCTTTGGAGGAAATGAAGTAGACTTACGTCCTGCAAATGTAGTAGAAGGAGGAGCAGAGCTTGAGGTAGTATGTGTATTTGGTGGAACGGAAGTTAAGATTCCGGAAGACTGGTATGTAGAGGTAAGTACGACAAGTATTTTTGGAGCTGTTAAGGATGAAAGAAGAGTTATTGGAGATATAAACTCAGATAAAAAGATAGTCTTAACCGGAGCGGTTGGATTTGGTGGAGTAGCGATTAAGAATTAATTAAATGCATCCATTCTTAAAAAATAAGCTCTACCTATTCGGTGCTGTAATTAGCTTTTTACTATTAGCTTCAGGTGAAGTTTTTGTACTGCATTATGCATTAGAAACAAGTTGGCAAGAAGCAGTGATTTCGGCTATTGTTGAACATGTGTTTTTAGCTGCCTTGGTATATAGCTTTTGGTTTTGGGTAAAGTTTGGGAGTGTAGAAGATGAAGGAATAACAGGAAAGCTCTTCTCGCCGTTGGCCAGTTTATTGGCTATTACTATTCTTTGGCAAGGTGTTTCATCGGTGTTTATAATGTTATTCAACCAGCAAGTTTTTCCGGCTTTTGATTCGGTCATGTTGGTTAAGACCTTGTATGGTTTTTTATTGTTTCTAATCTTCTTTTTTATCTATTTATACGATAACTACCGAGTGTTTTCTTTGAGTCGAAAGGAAGAGGAAAAGCAATTGGAATTAAAAGCTACTCGAGCCGAATTAAGGTTTTTACGATCTCAATTGAACCCCCATTTCTTATTTAATAGTTTAAATTCAATAGCAGCCCTGAGTAAGTTTGATGGGGATAAAGCACATGATACGGTATTAAAATTATCTGATTACTTAAGATATACACTGAAATCAGGAAAGGTTTTGAGTATTCCCTTAAGTCAAGAGTTAGAGGCAAATGACTTATACTTAGAAGTGGAGCAGGTTAGGTATGAGGATAGGTTAAGGGTAGAGAAATCGATCTCTTTTGAAAACGACATAAAAGTTCCGTCTATGATCACTCAGCCCTTGATTGAAAATGCCATCAAATATGGGGTTGAAGAAAACAACTCAGAGGTCGTGTTGAAAATCAGACTAGATCAAACGGATGAATATATTCTATTTGAGATAGAAAATAATTTCGATGGCAGTCATAAGCATGGAGAGGGAATAGGTTTAACCAATGTGCAAGAAAGAATGTATCTTCATTATCAGCGAAGAGACTTAGTAATGATCGAAGATCAAAACGGTATTTTTAAAGTAAGCTTAAAGTTCCCGATAGGATGAAGATATTAATTGCAGATGATGAAAGTTTAGCAAGGAAATTATTGATTTCTTACCTAGAAAAGGAAGAAAGCTATGATGTTGTTGGCGAGGCAGCAAACGGATTAGATGTGGTTCAGCAATACGAGGTTTTGCAACCAGATTTGATTTTACTGGATGTTCAAATGCCAAAGCTAAACGGATTTGAAGCTTTAGAATTAATTAAGGGAGACGTTAAGGTAATATTTACTACAGCTTTTGATCAATACGCTCTTAAAGCCTTTGAGGTTAACGCTGTGGATTATTTACAGAAACCTTTTTCAAAAGATAGGTTGATTAGTGCTTTATCAAAGGTCAGTGATATACCAGCATCAAAAGACTTAGATCTGAGTCCTGAAGAAATAAAAAGATTGGCGGTAAAATCAGGTGGTGAAATCCAAGTATTACAACAAGATGAAATTGAAGCAATCGAAAGTGCTGATGATTATGTTATAGTCCATGCTAGAAATAAGCAATTTGTTGTGAAGCAAACCATGAATTATTTTGAAAAAGGATTACCTGAAGATCGTTTTTTTAGAATTCATCGAACCGCGATAGTAAATGTTGATTTTATAGATAAATTGGAGCCAAAAGGCAAAGAAACGTATCAATGTTTAACGAAAAGTGGTCATTGTTTAAGTGTCTCTAAAACAGGATTTAAAAAATTAAAAACTAGATTGACTTGGTAGTTTTGACATCCATAGATTATTAGTTAAATTCATATAAATAACGGACGAAAATGAAGATTACAATAATAGATGATGATTCAATGTATCAAACAACTTTGAAGCATCAATTAAAGGCAAAATTAGGAGATGCTATTGAGGTGGAAACATACAATAGTGGTGAGAAAATGTTATTGTTTTTGAATCCTAAAAGTCTTCCGGAATTAATCATATTGGATTATTTCTTGGATTACAATCCTTACTCAATTAATGGCTACGAGATTTTGAAAGTATTGAAGAGTATGGTTCCTGATTCTAAGATTGTGATGGTTACTGGTGGTGACAATGAAGATCACAAAGAAAAGTTTATAGAAGCTGGAGCAACAGATTTCATCCTTAAGGATAAAGATACCGTTGAGAAGATTATTGATATTATTAAGAAGTAATAATGGTAAAGTATAAAATTGGCATCCTAATATTGGGTGCCTTTCTTTTTTTATTTGGAGCCTATCTATCAATTAATGGCTCAGATTTTGCTAGATACTCGTTTATTGCAGGGTTATTATGTATCGTAGTATCAGTGTACTTGAATGTGAAATATAGAAAGATATAGTTATGAGATTATTAGTTGTTATTGCCTTGATTTTTATTGGTTCAATTGTAAAAGGACAGGGACATAGAATTCAGTTTAATGTACTTGGGTTTAGTGATTCAATTGCATACCTAGCTAATCCATATGCGGGAAAGCAATATATAGCAGATACTATTTTCCCAAATAAAGAGGGTAAATATATCTTGGAAGGGAGCGATACTATTCCGGCAGGAGTATACATGTTTGTAAACGCAGAAAAGCAGTTTCTTTTCCAATTTGTTATAGATGAACAGCATTTTACATTAAGTACAATTGCTAATGATCCTACGAACAAAATGATGGTGATTGATTCACCTCAAAACAAATACTTTTTTGATTATTGGAAATACGTAGGAAACCTTTACAAGGAAATGTCTGATTTGAAAGGTAATGAGGATGAAAAATCAAAAAAGAGAATCGAAGAGTTAAATACTAAGGTGTCTGCTTTTAGAACGGAGTTTATGAATAATCACCCAGATGAATTCATAACCAAATTGTTAAAAGTAGCTGAAGAGCCTAAGATTCCTGAAGAATTAAATGGTAATGATTCATTGAGATATGAGTATTACAAGAAGCATTATTTCGATAATATTGATTTTTCAGATGGAAGGCTTGTACGTTCACCACTACTGCATGATAAATTAATGAGGTATTTGGATAAAATGATTGTTCCTGATCCGGACACGATTTTGAATGAAGTGAGGTATGTAATTAAGTTAGCTGAAGCAGATCCAATGATGTACAAGTATGTGGTTTCACAACTAGCATATAAATACGAAGCTTCAAAGCAGATGTGTATTGATAAAGTGTTTTATGACATCGTTGATCGTCATTTTAAAACTGGACGAGCGACATGGGTGGATGATGTTCAAATGGCTAAAATTCTTCAAAGAGGTAAAGATCTAAAGCCATGTAGATGCGGTATGACCGGTAATAACTTGATCATGCATGATACAACGGGACAATTTATTCCGCTTCACGAAGTGAAGGCAGATTATACGGTGGTTGTCTTTTGGTCATCAACTTGTGGACATTGTAAATCAATGATTCCAAAGTTGAAAAAGTTCTATGAAGATTATAAAGCAACAGGAGTAGAAGTGTATGGAGTAAATATTGAGGATGAGTCAGAAGCTTATAAGAAGTATATCAAGAAGATGGATTTAGATTATATCAATGTTCAGGATACTACTCACGCTACTTATTTCAGATATTATTACAATGTTTATATGACTCCGGTTATCTATTTATTGGATAAGGACAAGAAAATTATAGGTAAACAACTTGCTGTTGATTCTGTAGCAAAACTGATTGATCAGATGCGTAACGAATACGATGAGCAGAAGGATTACGATATCTATTATGTGCCTTCTGGTAAAGACAAACATTAATGTCTGATTTCATACTGGATAGAGCATTTTTACTAGAAAAATTTCCAGGAAAAGGAGGTTGGACTTATGCTTCGATTCCAGAGATAAAACAAAACCCAAACTCACCTTTTGGATGGGTAAAAGTCAGCAGGTTTATAGATGATATCGAGCTTAAACAATATAAGCTGATGCCCATGGGTGAAGGACGTTTGTTTATGCCGGTTAAAGCCGCGTATAGAAAGAAACTTAAGAAGGAAGCAGGAGACTACGTTTTAATTAAGTTGAGGATAGATGATGATGATATCCTAATCCCAGAAGAAATTACTGAATGTTTAGCATATGAATCAGTGAAGGTTAGAGACAGCTTTAATGATTTATCAGAAGGGGAAAAGAAGTCCTTTTTTGATTGGATATACTCCAGTAAAAATGATGACTTGAAAGCGGAAAGAATCGCTGAGATGTTCAAATTATTAGCAAAAGGAATAAAGAAAAGATAAAATGGAAAATGCAATCAATCATTTGTTTCAAACCAGAAAGAACATTATTAATCTTTTAAAATCGTTCGAGAATAAATTACATGTTATTCCAGAAGGATTTTCGAATAACTTATACTGGAATGCAGCACATTGTTTAGCGACTCAACAGCTCTTATGTTATGGTATGAGTGGATTAAAACTCGCTTATGAAAGTGAATTTATAGATGCTTTTAGAAAAGGAAGTAAAGCTAATGGTGATCGTGTTTCTGCGGAGCAGTTTACATGGTTGATTGAAGAGCTGGAACAATCGGTTTACAAAATGAAAGCTGATTATGAATCAGGTTTATTCAAAGAATTTAAGGAGTATCCAACTTCTTATGGTGTTACATTGAAATCATCAGAAGATGCCATTGAATTTAATACAGTTCATGAAGGATTACATTTAGGTTATATGATGGCCTTGAGGAAAATGCTTTAATCCTTATCTTTAAACTATGAACGAATATCTTGATCCAGAAGCATCCAATTTAAACGATGAAGACAAAGAAGTTGAAAGAGCTTTGCGTCCTCAGATGTTTGGGGATTTCGCTGGTCAAAAAAGTGTTTTAGATAATCTTGAAGTTTTTGTTCAGGCTGCTTTAAAAAGAGGTGAGCCTTTAGATCATGTTTTGTTACATGGTCCTCCAGGATTGGGTAAAACAACTTTGGCAAATATCATTGCTAATGAATTAGGAGTGAGCATGAAGACCACTTCTGGTCCGGTATTGGATAAGCCAGGTGATTTAGCTGGTTTACTTACTAGTTTGGATGAAGGTGATGTTTTGTTCATTGACGAGATACATCGTTTAAGTCCGATCGTTGAAGAGTATTTATACTCGGCTATGGAGGATTACGTAATTGATATTATGATAGATAGCGGGCCTAGTGCTCGTTCGGTTCAAATCAACTTGAGTCCATTTACCCTTGTAGGAGCGACAACGCGTTCGGGATTATTGACTTCTCCTCTTAGAGCTCGTTTCGGAATTAATTCTAGATTAGAATACTACGATACAGAGTTGCTAGGAACAATTGTAGAGCGATCGTCAAATATCTTAGGGATTAAGATTTATGAGGATGCTGCATTTGAAATAGCGAGAAGAAGTAGAGGAACCCCACGTATTGCAAATGCTTTATTAAGACGTGTTCGAGATTTTGCAGAAATTAAAGGTACAGGTGAAGTTGAAATGAAGATTACTGATCATGCGTTAAATGCTTTGAATGTAGATAAACTAGGATTGGATGAAATGGATAATAAAATCCTTTCAACTATAATCGATAAGTTTAAAGGAGGTCCAGTTGGATTAACAACGATAGCCACTGCTGTTGGTGAACAAGCTGGTACGATTGAAGAAGTTTATGAGCCGTTTTTAATAAAAGAAGGGTTTATATTAAGAACTCCAAGAGGAAGGCAAGTAACGGAATTAGCCTATAAACATTTAGGTAGAGTGCCTGGTAGATCTGGAGAAACACTGTTTTAATGAATAAAGAAAAACTAACCTATTTTATAAAAGAAAAAGCCAATGAACTTGGCTTTTTTTCTTGTGGTATATCAAAGGTTGAGTTTCTCGAAGAAGATGCTCCTCATCTAGAAAAGTGGTTGAATGAAAATCGCCATGGAGAAATGAGCTACATGGAGAATCATTTCGACAAAAGGTTAAATCCAGCTTTATTAGTGGATGGTGCAAAATCGGTGGTGTCTTTATTGCTAAACTATTTTCCCGAATC
>CBFIFL010000013.1:0-4398 GCA_965661855.1 Flavobacteriales bacterium | reverse complement strand
GCTATTTACGAGCCTTATAAAGTAGATGGTTCAAAATGTATATCCTATTTAACCATTGAGTTGAAAGATCAAATACCTCCAGAGTTTTCCAATCAAATGGAAGACTGGATGTTTGGTTGTGATATCTGTCAAGATGTTTGTCCTTGGAATCGTTTTTCAAAACCGCATAAGGTTTTAGACTTCAATCCGAAACCAAAATTAATGGAGATGTCAAGGCAGGATTGGGATGAATTAACGGTCGAAGTTTACAGAGAAGTGTTCCAAAAATCGGCGGTTAAACGAACCAAGTTTGAAGGCTTAAAAAGGAATCTGGATTTCCTTAAATAAGTTTATTGTTCTTCTTACGGTGTGCTAAAAACATGGCAATGAAGGAGATGATCAGTGAAATGACCAGTAATCGAATAGCACTGTTTTCTTGACCCGGAATCTGAAGTGAATTGTACATCGCTAAAGGCATGGTCTGACTTATACCAGGAATGTTACCCGCAAAAACCAAAGTTGCTCCAAATTCACCAAATGATCTTGCGAAGGCCATTACAGATCCAATGATTATTCCTCCTTTTGCAAGTGGGAAGTATATTTTCCAGAAAGACTTTCGAATACTTAATCGTAACGATTTAATGGTTTTGTTATGCTGCTGATGGATAGAATCAAAGGCTTGTTTAATTGGGTTAAACATTAGTGGGAAAGAAACAATCATACTGGCAATAACTGCAGCGAAAAAACTGAAAGAAAGTCGAATGTCAAGGTTCTCAAATAGAAAACCTCCCAGAGTAGATTCTTTACCTAGTGTTAGTAGTAAGATGAATCCTAATGCCAAAGGTGGTATTAAAAGAGGAAGATTAACCATTGATAATATTACTCGATTTAGCTTGTGTTTCCCCTTCGTGGTATAAAAAGCTAAAGCCAAGGATAGAGGTAGGTTGAAGCAAATGGTTAACACAGCCACTTTTAATGATAAAAGCAGTGCTTGCCATTCGAAAACTTGAATATTAAACCAGTCCATTCAAAACCTATTTCAGATAAAGCTGATCTTCTAAGCTAATTAATTTAATTGCATTACTAGAGGTCAATTGATTAAAGATGGATATGGTTTTTTCTTTATCGTTCATTCGAAGAATGAAATAACTAATATCGGGTTGAATACTATCAGGAAAACAATAATAATTGTATTCTTTCGTCAATTGACTTTGATAGATAATTGCTGAAGAAACTTCCCCTATATCAGCCATTTTTTTTACCTGAGAGGCACTATTAAAATGGAAAGTAGTATTTATCGAATCACCTACTTGACTTATTACCTGCATAGAGTAATAACCAAGGGGAACGAAGTCAGGATTTGCTATACCGAGTTCTTTGCTATTGAGTACATCCAAACTGATTATACTGTCTTGCTTACTAATCATACACAAACGATTTTTAGCGATTAGTTTACTTTCAAAGATTTCGAAGTCTTTATTGAAACGATCTAGCCATTCTGCTTGACTTATTATAACAATATCAGCTTTTTGACCGAGAGATAATTGTTTGAATAATATACCTGTAGCGGCTTGTTGGATATTGAAATCAAGAGACAAGGAATCCTTAAGTAAATGAATGGAAGGGTAGAAGCTAGAGGCAGTATGAACCTGTGTGTTACTTTGCTGGGTGCAGGAATTAAGCAATAAAAAAAGTGGAATCATAAAGACTCCACTCATCATTTTTGTTTTAAACATATCGAACTAACTCGCTGATTTAAAAACTTGAGATATTTCTTTTCCGAATGAATTACCGTATTTCTCTTTTACCCAGTTTTTAAACTTAGGTCTGTCTTCACCTTTGATCCAAACTAATGATTTTCCCATCTCTTTTTTGAACAAGTTCTTGTCGAAGCTAACTTTTTGCAAAACTAGCTTGCTTAACTCTAACATACTTTTCATAATCCTTACTAAATTTTACTTCCTTTAAGATAATGAAAGTGTACGTGAGACTGAACTTAAAAATCGTTAAAAAGACAATTTTTATCCACCAAAGGACTGTGAAAAAGTAAATTGAAAGTAATGGTGCATCTGCCCCAAGTTCAATCTTCTTACTAAGCCTCCAGCATGATCTCTGAACGGACTTAAAGAGTTTCCGTAACGAAGGTGAATGGCTTTGTTATTGGTCAAAAGGTGCTTGTATCCTAGAATGATTCCTGCTTCAGCAAACTTAGCTTCTCTTGGATCTAGAAATTCAACTCGATTTCGACTTTCCGTTAAGCTGATTGATTTTGATACGGTTAAACCAAATTCAAACCACTTTTCTAAAATGTCTATTTCCCAGATTAAAGGAACTTCAATATAGTTAACAGCTAAACGATATGCTTCTACTCCCTTTTCAAAGTCTGCATAGATTCGACTTCCTTTTTGAATGTAGGTGATTCCAAATTTGAATTTGTTTTCTGAAGCTAAAACAAGGGTAGAGGTAATACCTGCTCCCATTCCGATTTTACTAAATCCTGCCGTGTTATCTCCACCAACTTGGCTAACCAATCCTGAAACTTCATAACCTAAACGGAATCCCGGTTCACTCTGAGCTTTAGCCAATAAAGTGCTTAAAATAACTAAGACTAAAGTAAAATACTTAATCATTGATATAAGATGATTTATTTACCTGAACAACCTCTTTTGTATCGTCATTGCTTAAAATAGAAACAACGTAAAGGTGTTGGTCTTTGTATTCTTCATCCACGGTAATTGATCCTAAAGTCTCAAATGTTTGTCCGGCCGTTAAAGCACTAGAAGAAATGTTTTCACCCCAAACACCATTTAATGATGTTCTAAGCATATGCATGTGAACGTAATCTTCAATTGTCGTTGGATCAGCACTATAATCCGTTTGAGCAGAGATGATAGAATCTTCAACCAAATAGATCGCAAGGTTGTAGTTTGCAGCATCTAATGCATCAAGGATTTCAGTTGATACAGTCGTGTTTAAACTTCTACTATCAGCATTATAAACGTTAGAAATAGTCAGCTTTGCATCAGCTGGTTCAAGTAAAATCTCGTCTACTTTTGTTTCCCAATCTGTAATACTAGTGATTGGGTTTCCATTGTATTCTTTTCTATTAATAAGTCCATTCGGAAGTCCTGCTACGGAGTTGCCAAACTCTGAGTCTAAAGCATTTCCTGTAGTTGATCTATAATCGTTTTGAAAAGGCTCTGCAGCCGGTTTAGCAAAGAATCCAACGTGAACAGCTAAGCCTATGATTTGGTTCCCTTTTGAACAAGCAATGTCGTGAAGTGTTTCTGCTGCTCTAGGGCAGTTTCCACATTTATGTCCTGTATAATCCTCTACCAAAACACGTCTAACATTTTCATATTTACATCCACAGTTAATGCTTGCATCACTATCATAATTACTTGCAGTAGAATCCGTACAAGCCATTACTCCAGTGCAAATACCATTATCTATAGTTGCTTCAGGATTGTAATTATCTGCAGCTGAATTGGTACATCCGTAAATTGCTACAATATCTTCTTGACAAGAACTAAGTCCTAATATCAAGCTTATTCCTAGTATGTATGTTAAAATTCTCATAGTCTAAAAAGTACTGCTTAAAGTAAATGAAACACCGTTTGATGCTGGAACGAATCTACAAACACCTCCAACACATGTTATTCCTTGACGTTGTCTACCGATGTTAAATTGCATTCTGGTTGTATTTTTTGAATAACCGAATGATCCCAGTAAGAAATGTAATTGCTTATTGACATCCGGGTTTCCATAATTCCATTGGTCAACAACGGCAAAGAACCAATGTGGAGCCAAGGTGTATTCAATCATTCCAAATCCCCAAGATCCATCTTCTTGTTGCGTTGAAAGGTTTTGAAGCTGAAGCATAATAGCTTGTTTCGGTTTGATTTTATAAGTCCCTTCTAATACTACAATGTCTTGATTAATAATGCCGTATCCACTTAAGCCTTGAACGACATCCATGTTGTAGTCTTGGTGAGAATACAATAATTTACCTTTCCATTTTTTAGTAAACTTCTTATTGATTTCGATGTTGTAATCTCTGAAGTAAACAGAATCACCCATTCCGAAAAGACTTGATTCGTATTCTTGTCCACCAAAAGAGTTTATAGCACCTTCTGTATATTCTTTATCAATGCTGTTTACAATAGAAACGTTAAGGTTGATTTTAGTACCGTATTTACCTCCGAGTTTTGATTTACGTTTGAATTTATATCCAATCTCTCCATTAATTGCGAATTCACCATTAGGCTGAGTAGCGTATGGGTAGAAGTTCGTTAAGGCATAAAGGTGTTGCTTGGTTAAGGCAGGGTGGAAGTTGATCATTGGATCCAGACCAAACATGGAACGACCTGATCTGAAACTCATGTTATCTACTCTTTTTGCCCCAAGAAAGACACCTAG
>CBFIFL010000012.1:0-54965 GCA_965661855.1 Flavobacteriales bacterium | reverse complement strand
AGAACAACTACTTACCAACTTTTGGAGGTTACATAGCTGCCTTGGCTATAGGATTAACTTTTGGTGCTTTATTATCTTTTAAAGACCGTAAAAAGCAAATGATACTAACTAATATCGCAATGCTTGCTTCATGGGCATTTGTAGCATTTGAAGTTTATTTAATCAATGTGCATCAATTGGAATTTAGCTTATGGTTAATATTACCATTCGAAGCTGGTTTTCTATGTTTAATGGCTAAAAGATTGATTAAAAAGGATGACGATTTAATTAAATCTGTAGACCGAATTAGATAGTCGTCCAATTTCATGATTTAGATCATTTCAATAAAACATCTTAACCATTAACTTTTCACCATGGAATTAAACGTAAATCAATTTTTCACATTCTTAGCGATTTATGCAGCCAACGCAGATGCTGAGATTGATCAATAAGAAGTTAACCTAATTGTAAAGGATGCTGGTGAAGACCTATACAGTGAAATGAGAACTCTTTTTGATAAGTTATCTGATAAAGAAAGAATAGAGATAATTACAGCTAACTCGACTTATTACAGCACAGAAGAAAGTAAAGCGAAATTATTTGAACGTATGATTCGTGTTTTTGAGGTTGATGGACATATCAACGCCAGTGAATCAGCAGTTATCCGATTATTAAAACATTTGTTATAAAAGAATAACATAGTTAATTATCATATTATAGAACTCTAACCTATTGCGATATAATATATATTATGTTAAATAGAGATAAAGGAGAATTGACTTATTCACATAATAGCATCACTTCTTTATAAATAATCGCCCCTATTACTTTACAACACTTCTGAATCTTTATATATTTACCGAGTAAGAATTCCAATTAAACTGGATATGAACATGAAAATTTCATTTAAATCAATAGTATTAGCTGGCCTTGTAGGTTCTGCTGTATTCTATTCATGTGGTGATTCACCTGCTGAATCAAATGGTTCTGATGATCAACCACAAGAAACTACACCTCAAGATTCTTCAATTACAAGAATTATTCCTGTAGGTAAAAAAGTATTCTCTATTCCATCACCACTACAACTTTCTTTGTTGATTCAAGAAACTGGTGCTGAGTATGATGTTACTTTATTACATGACATCAACAATACGACTAAGTATTTAGATGAAACTAAATTGGCTTTAAACATGGGAGTTTATGGTGCTGATTTAGGTTATACTTCTATTTACAGACAAAACACCGACGCTATTGGTTACATGAAAGCTGTTAAGCAGTTAACTGATAAGTTAGAGATTGGTGAAGCTTTTGATAAGACAATCATTGAAACGATTGAAAGAAACTTAAACGAAGCAAATAAAGATTCATTATTATCTACTATTTCTAATGCCTACAGAAAGACTGATGGTTATTTAAAGAATAACAAAAGAACACATGTAGGAGCTTTAATTTTAGCTGGTGGATGGGTTGAGTCAGTTTATTTTGCGACTAGAATTAACGAAGTTGAAAAGAACGAAGACGTTAAAGACAGAATTGGAGAGCAAAGAAAAGCATTGGATAATATCTTAAACATCTTGGTTAAGCATTACAGAAAGCCAGGTGTTGATGTAATCTACACACAATTAGAAGAGCTTTATACTATTTTTGAAGAGATCAATATCTCTTATACCTATGAGAAGCCAATTGTTGATGTTGCAAACAGACACACAACAATCACTTCTAAAACGCATGTTGATTTCTCTCCTGAGACGTACAAAAAGATTTGTGACAAGGTTGCAGAGGTTAGAAAAACAATCATTGAATAATCCAAATAGACAGAAAACATGAAAAATATAATTGCATCTATTTTATTTATCGCTTTAGGTTTAATTGGATTTGAATCAAAAGCTCAGTGTGACACGGTTGCACAGGTTTGTAATGAGTTTATTGTAAAAGACTACATCTCTGATGGTCAGCAGTACAGGTCATTATTGATTAATGATGAAACAGCTGAGTTCTATACTACTTTTTATGGTGGATCAACGTATAGAATCGCTGCTTGTTCAGGATTATCTGAAGGAAACTTAATCTTTAGAATCTTTGACGCAGAAAGAAACTTGTTGTTTGACAACAGTTCTTATAACAATTCAGGATACTGGGATTTTACTTTCACTGAAACACAAGAAGGTACGATTGAAGCTCAGTTAGATAATTCAGTTGCTGGTTCAGGTTGTGCGGTTGTTTTAATCGGGTTTAAAGAATAAGCATCAAAACATAATTACTATATTAGGGCTGTCTGAAAAGACGGCCTTTTTTAGTTTATAGCGTAAAGGTTAGTAGGGCTTCTACCCTTCTGAATTTTTACACTATCCACTGATATGTGATAGAAAATGAGTGAAAGAATATTAAAAGCATTAATGCGTCTGTTTGCGATAATCGCAAAGGATGATGAAGTGTCTAATAATAGTAGAGATGTTGTTAAGGTCTTCTTGCGTCAGCAGCTGAGTCTGGATCAAATCAATGATTATTTAGATCTATTTGACGAAGAAGTTGCTAAGCTTCAAAAGAAATCAAAGTCTGGTAAGAAAAGAAAGAGAACTTCAGTTAACTCTGTAAAAGTCTTAGTGATCTGTACAGAGATAAATTCTGAACTTGCACAAAAGCAAAAATTCATTGTACTACTTCGTTTACTGGAGTATATATTCTCTGATGAGAATGTAACCGAACAAGAATTAGAGTTTGTTAAAACAGTAGCAGAGACCTTTAATATTACTGATAAGGAGTATGGTTTACTCTATCACTTCGTATCAGACAATACCGCTTCGGTTTCAGACTGTATCGATAATGAGTTGTTAATCTCTCCTACTCGATCTGATAATTACAAATTTCAAATAACATCTAAAGGTTTAGATGCTCAGCTTAAAGTAATTCATATTGAATCGTCTAATATCTTCTTTATGAAGTATTTCGGATCTGATGAATTATTGTTAAATGGACAAGTAATCACTCCTCTTAGGTCATACGTTTTAAATAATGGTAGTTCTATTCGTTCGAATAAGGTGCTTCCAATTTATTATTCAGAGATTTCATCTGAATTCTTTGATGATTCTAATGAAACGAGAGTTTCTTATCAGGTAAAAGATTTAGAATATGTTTTCCCAAATGGAAAACAAGGATTACATAGATTGAACTTTAGAGAAGGTTCAGGAAATTTAGTTGGGATTATGGGTGCTTCAGGTGCTGGTAAGTCTACACTATTAAATTTACTGAATGCCACTACTGCTCCTACTTCTGGAGAAGTATTAATCAACGGAATCAATATTCACCATGAAAAAGATCAATTAGAAGGTATAATTGGATATATCTCTCAAGATGATCTTTTGATGGATGATCTAACCGTTTATCAGAATCTATACTACAACACGAAGCTTTGTTTTGATGGTTTAAATGAACTATCAATTAACCGCAAAGTAACGGGTATGCTAAAATCTATAGGTCTTTATGAAATAAAGGATCTTAAGGTTGGAAGTCCGTTAAATAAGAAGATTTCGGGTGGACAAAGGAAACGTTTAAATATTGCTCTTGAGTTGATTAGAGAACCTTCGGTACTTTTTGTTGATGAACCAACATCAGGTTTATCGTCAAGGGATTCTGAAAACATAATGGACCTTTTAAACGAGCTTTCTCTTAAAGGAAAGTTAGTCTTTGTAGTTATACATCAGCCTTCTTCTGAGATCTTTAAGATGTTTGACAACTTGATGATTTTGGATACTGGTGGATTCCCAATTTATTATGGAAATCCGGTTGATAGTGTTATTTATTTCAAAGAAGCAATTAAGCATGCAGGTGCTAACGAGTCTGAATGTCAATCTTGTGGTAATGTTAACCCTGAATTGATATTCAATATTATAGAGACTAAGGTTGTTGATGAATACGGTCAAATCACGGCCACTAGAAAAGTCACTCCAAAAGATTGGAATGATCTTTATAAAGAGAAGATTCAACAAAAAATGATTGAGGAGTCTTATCAAGATCCAATCGCAGAAAAACCAGTTGGAACCTATAAGAAACCAAGTAAACTGAAGCAGATTAGTGTATTCGTAAAGCGTGACATGCTTTCGAAGCTAGCGAACAATCAGTTTATGCTAATCAACTTTCTGGAAGCTCCTGTTTTGGCATTTATTCTGGCTTACTTAGTTCGATTTTTTGCTGAGAACACTGGAGAAAGCACTTACTTCTTTAGGTTCAATGAAAATATACCAGCATTCTTATTTATGTCTGTTGTGGTTGCTCTTTTTATGGGACTTACAGTCTCTGCAGAAGAAATTATATCCGATCAAAAAATATTGAAAAGAGAAAAGTTCTTGGATTTAAGTAGACTATCTTATTTGAATTCCAAGTTGATTATTTTATTTGCTATATCTGCAATACAGACTTTTAGTTTTGTACTTGTCGGGAACCTAATATTAGGAATTGAAGGAATGCTTCTTCCCTATTGGATGGTATTGTTTACCGCATCATGTTTCGCTAATGTATTGGGGTTAAACATCTCAGCTAGTTTTAGTAGTGTTAAAACCATTTACATTTTCATTCCAATTATCTTAATTCCTCAGTTATTACTTTCAGGAGTTATTGTAAAGTTTGATAAGTTAAATCCTACTTTATCTTCTGAATCCAATGTGCCAATGGCTGGTGAGCTGATGACGTCTAGATGGGCATTTGAAGCTTTAGCAACCTATCAGTTCATTAACAATGACTACGATAAAAAGTACTTTGAGTATGATATGATTAATTCTCAATCCAACTTCAAAAAGAACTTTTGGATAAAAGAATTAGAATCTAGATGCATTCAAATGAAGAAAACTCTTCGTAACAATGAAGAAGTTAATGAATCTGACTGGAGCCTAATGCAAACTGAACTTCGTAAAGAAAATCTGTCTGAGCTACATAGTTTCAAGGTTAATGAAGCCTTACTTTCTATTAATCATAAAGAGCTTAAAGCGGAAAATATTGAAAGCATTAAGAACTATCTATTTCAATTAGAGAAAGTATTGATTGATATCAATGTAGAAGCGAATGATGCTAAAAACACTATCGTTTACAACTTAAATAAAAAGGATAAAAACAAGGCAAGTACTGAGCTTTACGATTACAGCAACAGTAGCTTATATGATTTACTTAGAAATAAGTCAGAGTCTGAAAAGTTAGTTGAATCTGAAGGAGAATTGGTACAAAAGTCAGATCCAATTTATCAACCATCCAAACGTTTTAGATCGATTTTCTTTGCTCCTGCTAAAACATTGTTTGGAAAAAGAATGTCAACTTTCTGGGTGAACAATATCGTTATCTGGATGATGTCCATTTTCTTATTTATCGTATTGTACTTTGATGGATTTCTAAGATTGTTTAATTCTTTTGACACTATTAAGTCTTTAGTTTCTAAAAAACAGTAAGTGCTTTACTCGGTTCAAAATTGGGGTGATTTATCAGAACAAGATTTGGAGTATTGTTTGAATCAGTTTAAGAATCCTGCATTCATTTCAAAAATTACCTTTCTAGAAAAAGGCATTAAGAATGAAATGATTGAACTTAGATACAAATTGAAATGGTCAACCTTATTTTGGTTCATTTCCTTAATTGTATTGATTACTGGAGTATTACTAGGGAATTACACTGGCTATATTTTTACTTGTATAGCAATAGCAGTTTTAATTATTAGAATGATATACTCTTATACAAGGAGTTTGATTACAAATCAGCTTTATCTAATAACCAAAGACAAGCCTCACTGTAATTACTAAAAGCCTTTATCGGATAAGGAACTTTAAATTCTTTAATGAATTCTTCTGCTAGCATTTCTCCATCCTCATCATCATAATAGATAGCTACTGAATTGATTTGATGAGTCCCTTGTTCAGAAGCAAAGAAACGGCTTGCATCATTAGATATACCCTTTAAGTTGGTTATATCGATAATAAATGGTCTGCTTTCCTCCCCAAATATTTCTATCCGTTTTTCAACACCAAAATTCACGTCGTGTCTAAAAACAACAACATCATCAATGTACTTACAATGGACAATTCCATCTGAGCACAACTTAAGTGTCATTTTAGGTAATTCAATCGATTTTAAAACTATAGTATTCAATTCGTTAGTTAGGAAGTTCATTCTAATAAGTGTAGTTACCCCATTTCTTAGGACAGGTTTAAGTTAAATGTAATAATAATTCTACAGATTTTTGATAGACTTGGTAAACTTCCCCAATAAGGTAAACTGTCCGATTATTGGGGAAGTTTACCTTTTTAGGGGAGCTTACAAAACTGGTAACATCAGTATTAATAAACCTATTTTTTTCATAATTATTTACATAGCTACTCGTGCTGTTCATGTATTAAAAGAACTTTCTCTTTCAACTTAATTCTCAGCCGTTTTTTTTACTAAACTTCTATTTTTCTATTGTTGATTATGTCAGCCGTTACGAGTGTTAAAACACCCAACATTGAAACTGTTAGCAACACCAAACCAATCAAATACCCCACAAACTTTAGTCTTCTCTAAATCTAACAATAAGTACATACCTTAGCAAAACATGTTAAGCGAATATTTAACTCCTCTTGATTCTAATGCTGAAATCCCAAAAAGACTTCAGTATCCTATGCAATATTACCCTCACCAAATTGCAATTGAAGCGGCTGAAGATTTTCAATCGTATTTAGAAAAGAATCCTGATATACATGACTTCTTTTCAAAGACAAAGCAAGGTGATAGTGGAGGTAAAATGCTTGGTGTTTTAGTTGTTGAAAATGATCAAAATGAGTTCTTTTATTTAAGAGCTTTCTCTGGTAAACTGGGAGGAGAAACTGACTTAGAAGGTTTTGCTCCTCCAATATATAATTACACCTGTCCTAGTAATATTTTCATTCCGAGAACTAAGGTTATTGATGACCTTACTATTGAGTTAGAGGAAACAAGAAGCATTCATCTAAGCCCTTTAATTAAAGAGCGAGATAGCATATCACAAGCTTTTGAAAATCAAATAAATGAATCTAGAGACAACATAAATAAAAACAAGGTTAAAAGACAAGAACTCCGAGCTTTTGCTAGCGATATTGAATTGGATGAATTAAATCGACAAAGCGCTAAAGAAAGGAAGGAATTCAAGGCTATAAAAAAGGCTTTTAAGGAGGCTACTTCGAAAATTGATGAGCAAATTAAGACCATTCAAAAAGAGGTGGAGGCTTTGGTCAAAACAAGAAAAGGTCTTTCTAGAAAATTACAAGAAGACCTCTTCATCGAATTGATACTTGAGAACGTTTTAGGAGAACAAAAGAATGTAAAGGAAATCTTTGATGAATACACCGGAAATCTTCCTCCTGCTGCAACGGGTGAATGTGCTGCTCCTAAGCTGTTTCAGTTTGCTATTCAAAACGACTTAAAGCCAGTTGCTCTTGCTGAATTCTGGTGGGGAACATCGTCAAAGAACGAAGTTCGTAAACACAAGCACTTCTATCCTGCTTGTAAAAGCAAATGCGCTCCTATCCTACCATTTTTATTAAAAGGATTAGATATCGAAGACAACCCTTTACTTAAAGAGATTGAGTTTACGGTCCCTATTCTATTTGAAGACGAACACCTACTTATCATCAACAAACCATCTGGAATGCTTTCTGTTGAAGGGAAATCAGATTTAAAATCTGTGCAAACTTGGCTCCAGGAAAATTATCAAATTAAAGGACCAGGACTCGTGCATCGTTTAGACATGGCTACTTCTGGAATTTTACTCATTGCTAAGTCAAAGGATATTCATGAACATTTGCAAAAGCAGTTTTTCAGAAAGGAAATTCAAAAAGAATATACAGCAGTTTTGGATGGCATAATCGATAAGAGCTCTGGAATAGTAGATTTACCTATCCGAACAGATTTTGAGGATAGACCTAGACAAATGGTCTGTTACGTTCATGGGAAGTCATCTCAAACCAAGTATGAAGTTTTATCCAGGAAGGAAAACGAAACAACTATTAAATTTCAACCTATAAGCGGTCGAACGCATCAATTAAGGGTTCATGCAGCTCATATCGATGGTTTAAACACTGCTATCAAAGGAGATGATTTATACGGTAAACCAAGTGATCGACTTCACTTGCACGCATCTAAACTACAGTTCAAACACCCTGTAAGTAATCAAGAAGTGGTAATTGAATGTCGGGCAGACTTTATTTAGTCCACATTGGCTCTTTTTTCAAGATCTCAGCATAAACAGGACAGGTTTCATCATGTGAACCTTTTAAATACCCTGAACTCAAAAGAAACTCATTCGTTATCTCTCCACCCGTAAACTTGAAAGTCTTCTTAAAAAGCTTCACCCATTCTTTTCTCGTTTTTGGGTGATTATGGTTTAACCATTCTTTGAACGATCCATATTCCTTTTGCAAACCTTGAATAACTTGCGCATTATGAATTGCAGCATTTACTTTAAGCTTGTTTCTTATAATCCCAGCATCAGACAATAAACGCTCTCTATCTTTTTCATTAAAAGCAGCTACTTTATCAATTGAAAAACCTCCATAAGCTTTTCTGAAATTAGCTTTCTTATTAAGGATTGTTGTCCAACTTAATCCAGCTTGATTGATCTCCAACAACAACCTCCCAAACAATTCATCATCAGAATCAATAGGAAATCCATACTCCGTATCATGATAAACCGTATGAACGTTATCCTTTTCTAAAGCTTCCGTATGTGAACAATATGACATAATTATTATTTAGCAAAAACCTGATCCATGTTCTTAAACGCTTTGAACTCTAAAGCATTTCCAGCCGGATCATAAAAAAACATGGTAGACTGCTCACCTACTTCTCCTTTAAACCTCGTGTAAGGTTCAATCACAAATTCGATATCGCATGATTTTAAATGACCTGCTAAATCATCAAACTGATCCATAGTTAGAACAACACCAAAATGAGGTACAGGAACAGATTTTCCGTCAACAGCATTCGTAGGAGCTTTTGGCTTTACATGACCATCAACCCGATGAATAACCAATTGATGCCCGTACAAATTGAAATCAACCCACTTGGTATCACTTCTTCCTTCCTCACATCGCATTACGTTTTTGTAGAACAACCTGCATTCTTCAACATCATGAATTGGAATTGCTAAATGAAATGGATTCATAGTTATGCCTTTAAAATTACTTCGAATCCGGAATGACTTCTGATATTCATTACTCTTCCTTCATCAAAAATTAAATATTGTCCTTTTATACCCTTCAATACTCCTGTAATCTCCCCAACCTTTTCTAGCTTATTGCTTTTTACCTTTTCAGGAAATTCGTCAACAGGATAATTAATCTCAGTAACATCATCCTCATCACTTATAAAGTCATGATACGATTCATCCAAGTACGAAATCATTTCTTCCTTCAAATCTTCTAATTCAGCATCTGTCTGCTCATTTTTCAGCATGCGCTGCCAAGCCGTTTTATCTGATATATGCTCTTTTAACGCTACCTCAATCTCTCCAGCTAATTGTCTGTAAGGAACTTTAGCTAAAAGAATCCCTCTAGAAGCACCTTGATCAATCCATCTTGTTGGAATTTGATCTGCTCTGGTAACACCAACCTTAACACCACTAGAAGCAGCTAAATAAACATAATGTTCTGTGTTATGATGTGATTCCTCCCATTCTGGATTCCTTCCTTTCCCCAAATGAGCTTCACACAGTTCTGGTCGTATAATACATTCAGAATTCATTGGAGATTTTTGAAAACAAGGAAAACAAAACCCTTGTCCAAAAGACTTTTTAGTCACCTTACCACAATCTACACAATGAATGGTTCCCGTATGACTAATTGTAATTTCCTTTCCTACTAAGTCATTCATTAAGATAGACTCATCGCCTAAAGTCAAGGTGTATTCCACTTTATCTTTAAGCGCTGTTCTCATTTTCCTTAAATCACCTTTAACTTCCATTACAATGATATTAAACCTTTTATATGAGATACTGCACGATATTTCTCTATGATTTGATCAGCAGAAAAAACCATCATCTTTACAGAAATACTTATGTATTTACCTTTTGAAGATCGCTTCGTTGAAACTTCTCCATCTTTGAAATGAGGTAATATTTCAGAAACATTATCATCACTCGTTATAAACTTAAACAAGTAAACATTTGGCCATTCTTGTAAGACTAATTGCTCTTTTAATTTCTCGAATTTTTTATCAAAATCTTCCATCTTCCTCCTATATAGTCTGCAAAGATAATCATCATTTGAAGAAATTTGAAGCCAAATAAATTAGCTTACCTTTGCAAAAAAATTAAGCATGAGTTTTCCATATAAAGTCATTTTAAAATCAGGTAAGGATGCATCAGTTGAAAGAAGACATCCATGGGTGTTTTCAGGAGCTATCAAGAAGATTAAAGATGAAAACGGAAGAGAAGCTGAACCTTCTGAAGGTGATGTAGTTGCTGTAACAAATAATAAAGACAAGTTTTTAGGTGCTGGTCATTATGCTGGTGGTTCAATTGCTGTAAGACTTCTAACATTTGAAGAAGTAAACGATTTTGGAGTTGATTTTTTCACTACAAAGTTCAAAAGAGCTTATCAATTAAGAGAAACATTAGGATTAACTAAAAATGACAGTACAAACATTTTTAGATTCATTCATGCTGAAGGTGATGGTTTACCAGGATTGATTATTGACCACTATGCTGGTTCATTGGTTGTTCAAGCGCACTCTATTGGGATGCACATGGCTAAAGACATTATCGCTGGAGCTTTAAAAGAAGTTTTTGGAGATGATTTAAGATCCATTTACTACAAGTCAAAAGAGACATTACCTAAAGAATATAAAGTAGAAGATCACTACTTGTATCAAACGAAAACAGGTAAAGGTAAAGCAGTTGAATACGATTGTTTATATGATATTGACTGGGTTAAAGGTCAAAAAACTGGATTCTTTGTAGATCAAAGAGAAAACAGAAAACTAATTGCTGATTATTCAAAAGGAAAGAATGTATTGAATACATTTTGTTACTCTGGAGGTTTCTCTATTGCTGCATTAAAAGCTGGAGCAAACCTTGTTCATAGTGTTGATTCATCAGCTAAAGCAATTGACTTAACTGATATCAATGTTAAATTGAACGAAGTGGAAGAAAGGCATGAGTCTTTTGTTTCTGATACTTTCAAGTTCTTTGAACATCAAGCTAGTGAAAACTACGATATCATCATTTTAGATCCTCCAGCTTTTGCTAAGCACGTTAGAGTGAAGCATAATGCTGTTCAAGGATACAAAAGATTGAATGCCACTGCACTGAGATTTATTCAGCCAGGAGGTATTTTATTTACTTTCTCTTGTTCTCAAGTTGTAGATCAAAAGCTATTCTATAACACAGTTATGGCAGCGGCTATTCAAGTAGGTAGAGAAGTAAAAGTTCTTCACCATCTTACACAGCCTGCTGATCATCCAGTAAGCATATTCCATCCTGAAGGAGAATACCTGAAAGGATTGGTTGTTCAAGTTTGGTAATTTGAGTATACAATTCACACATAAGGGAATACTTAAACTTGCTGTTCCATTAATGCTTGCAAGCTTAATAGAACATGTGATTGGTTTAGTAGACACGTCACTTTTATCTGGATTATCGGATGAAGAACTTGGTGGCGCAGGATTAGGTATCCATACCTACTTCTTTCTATTTATGATTTCTTTTGGTCTGACCGCTGCACTTCAAATCATCTTTTCAAGAAGAATTGGTGAGAAGCATGAAGATCTTGTAGGGAAAAGCTTTATTAATGGAGCTATACTCCTATTCTTTTACTATTTGATTTCAATTGTATTCGTTTATGGTTTTGGTCAGGATGTGTTGTCAGGAGTAATCTCAAATCCTGCTGTTTCAGATAGCATGTACGATTATTTAAGTACGCGTGGACTAGGAATGATATTCACCTGTATTAGTGCTTTATACGGGAGTTTTTACATCTCCATCAACAAGTCTTATGCGATTACGATATCCTCGGTTTTAGTTTTAAGCACTAACTGGATTTTAGACATTGCACTAATCAATGGAAAATGGGGATTCCCAGAAATGAGAGTTGCAGGAGCTGCATTAGCTTCAATGATTGCGTCGCTGATTGGAATGATTACATTATTCCTGCTTTCTTTTAAGTTTAAAGCCCAAAAGAAATACCAACTATATAAGCTTAGATCAATATCCTGGAAAGAGCAGTTTGACATTTTAAAAATTGCCTATCCTTTAATATTTCAAATGTTTATTTCATTCTTTGGATGGACATTCTTCTTTTTTATGGTTGAAAAAATGGGAGCCGTTCCCCTTTCGATCTCCTCTTTCTTAAGACCTATTTACATTTTATTCCTTTTGCCTTTTGTTTCTTTTGGAAGTACAACCGGTAGTATGATTAGTAATTTAATTGGTCAAAACAGGCAAACTGAAGTCAATCCTTTTATTAAAAAAATGCTTCAAACAACTATACCAAGCGGACTCATTATCAGTCTTGTAGGAGTTGTTTTTGCAGGCAACATACTAAACGGACTTTCTGATAATCAAGAATTGATATCAAATTCTAAATCTTCACTAATTGTAATTAGCTCATCTATTTTCCTGTATTCTATTGGCTCTGTTTATTTCAATGCCATTACAGGTACAGGAAATACCAAAAGAACGCTATTGGTTGAAATCATTACCATGACAGCCTACTTGATTCCTGTCTATTTATTTGTGAGCGTATTTCACTTATCTATAGAATGGGTATGGGCAACAGAACACATATACTTCCTAGCAATGGGAGTTACTTCTTACCTTTTCTTTAAAGGAACAAAACTAGTAAGAGTCTAGAGCTTCTTGCTCTTTGAACACAGGAACTAAAGTACTTGGAAACGCAGCGGGACAATAGTTTAAACTTGCATTCCATGAAAAATCCGAAAGCTTAAACCAGCCTTTTACATACATTGATGGAAGACAATGGATATTCTCTCCTTCCATAGGACTATGAGATTCAGGGATCGAATAAGAAATTAAGTTTTGAAGTTCAATGTGCCTACCCGTTGTTTGAATATGTTTTTTAACTTGACTGATCATCCCCTTATCAAAACCAAATACGATCGCATAATTACCATAAGCTCGTCTTTGATACAACCAGTAATCAAAGGTGCTTTCGCTATTCAACAATTGGTCCGTTGTTTTTTGAAAGATATCATCGTAATAAAAGCCACTCTGCAAAACACTATTAACCACATCAATTGATGGAGCAACGTGTACATACAACATTTCTGCTGAATCAGTTTGAAACAAGGATTTGAATAGTTTTGATTTCATCTTTTTAGTCTGTCACAAAAGTACAATTCTGTTTACTTTTATAAAATGGATTTAACGCTAAAATTTACACATCAGTTTGATATTCAACCAGATCATAAGCTGTTTTTTTGGGGATCATGTTTTTCAGAAAATATCTCTCAAAGACTTAACTCCCTTGGATTTAGCGTCTTAAGCAATTCACACGGAATAGTATTTAATCCTATTAGTTTACAAAAAGCCATTTCTGCTTGTGTTTACAATACTCCTGTTGACGAAAAGGACATCATTCGAAATCAAGACATATTTGCTCACCTTGATTTTCACGGGGAATTTAACTCGCTTAGCAAAGATGAAATCATTGAAAACTGTAATTCATCTATTAGAGAGTTCAATCAAAACCTTTCTCAAAAGAAGAAAAGCAAGGTGTTCATTACTTTCGGTTCTGCCTGGGTGTATGAGCATATCGAATCTTCAACTTTGGTTGCTAATTGTCATAAACTACCAGCTAGTCAATTCAAGAAAAGAATGTTGACTGTTAATGAATGCAAGGAAGCGCTCCAATCCATACAAGATGATTTAGACAAAATTCTACACGATTACGAAATCCACCTAACTATCTCACCTGTAAGACATAAAAAAGACGGTTGGGTAGAGAACAACTTGAGTAAGTCTACCCTATTACTGGCCGTTAACGAATTTGTAAGCGAATCGGAAAAAGCTTTTTACTTCCCGGTTTACGAATGGGTAATTGATATTTTAAGAGACTACGCCTTCTTTGCTGCAGACGGTGTTCACCCAAACAACAAAGCAGTTGACTTCATCTTCGATCAGTTTATTGAGTATTATTTTGACAAAGAAAACAAAGACTATATATCAAGAAGAAGCCATATAAATCAGCAAGTGAATCATGTCGTGCAAATACCTGGGAGCCAATCTCACCAGAACTTCTTAATAACTTTATTAAAGCAGATAGAAAACTTGGAAAAAGATTATCGATTTTTACTAATGGATAGTGAGAAAAGGTCTATCAATAAAGATCTCGAGAAATATTTCCAACATGAATCTTAAGCAATTATCATTAGTCAATTTTAAAAACTACGCTTCTATTGATTTAGAACTTGGTGACAACATCAATTGTTTTGTAGGAAACAATGGCGTTGGTAAAACGACTGTGCTGGATGCCATTTACTATTTATCTTTTTGTAAGAGCTACTTTAACCCGATCGACACGCAAAACGTGAAGTTTGGTGAAGACTTCTTTGTTGTTCAAGGATCTTATTTCCATGATGAGCAAAAAATGGATGTTTATTGTGGACTTAAAAAAGGAACAAAGAAGAAATTCAAGTGGAATAAAAAAGATTACTCCAAGTTAGCGGACCATATTGGTAAACTGCCTTTAGTCATCATCACTCCTTCTGATGCTCAATTAATTTCTGAAGGATCTGATGTTAGACGAAAGTTTGTTGACGGTGTAATTTCTCAATACGATCACGAATACCTTGAACACTTATTGAACTACAACAAAGCACTGTCTCATAGAAACGCTTTACTTAAGTTGTTTTTCAAGCAAAGAAGATTTGACGAATCGTCTCTTGAAATATGGGATGAAAAACTAGCCCAATACGGACAAGTTATTCATCAGAAAAGAAATCAATTCATTGAAGATCTAGCACCCTATTTCAACGAATACTATCAAATAATCTCAGGAGGAAACGAACAAGTTGAATTGAAATTTCAATCTCAACTTTTCGATCATTCTCTACCTGAATTGTTGAAAATGAGTCTAGACGAAGACAGATTCAAAACATACACTACGAAAGGAATACACAAAGACGACTTAAGCCTTTTAATATCAGGACATCCTATAAAGAAGTTCGGATCACAAGGACAACAAAAGTCTTTTCTTATAAGTCTTAAGCTAGCTCAAAGTGACTTCATGTTTAATAAAAAAGGATACAAACCACTTTTATTATTGGATGATATATTTGACAAATTAGATGATTTAAGAGTTAAGAAAATTATTGATTTGGTTGGAAGTGACCGATTTGGTCAGACTTTCATTACAGATACTTCCGAGCGAAGAATTAAGGAAGCAGTAACTTCTTTTTCAGATGAAACACAAATCTTCAATTTAAGCGAAATGGTTTATGGCTAGAAAAGCAAAAAATGAGGAAATGGCTGTCATTCTAGAAAGAATGCTAAAGCAATACGGGTTAACTGTTGGTCTTGACAAAGTCAATGTTAAAGACATTTACAAATCAGTAGTTGGTGATTACATTTTTAATCAAACCAAAAGCATCCAATTAAGAAAGAAAGTTTTATTCATCAAATTTGATATTCCAGCTATCAGACAAGAAATATCAATGGCAAAATCAACATTGGTAAAAAGCATTAATGAAAAGGCCCAAAAACAACTTGTTGACGAAATAATAATTCACTAATGTCAGACTTAAGTAAAGCTCAAATCAAACTTCAAAAGCAACTGTTATCTGGTTTCACGTTCAGTATATTCAAGTTGCTAAAAATCCCTTTAGCTTTTTTCGCAGGGATCAAAGCATATAGTCTTGATCAATACCAATGTACTACAACTGTTAAGTACAAGCATTTAAATACCAACCCGTTTAAATCAATGTATTTTGCTGTTCTGGCAATGACAGCTGAGCTTAGCACAGGAGCTTTAGCCTTATTCAGCATTGCTAAACACAAAGAATCTATAGCCGTTTTATTAGTAAAATCAGAAGGTGAATTTTACAAGAAAGCCTTAGGAAAGATTACATTCTTATGTAAAGACGGACAAAGACTTCAAGAGGAAATAGACAAAAGTGTTGAAAGCAATGAAGCAGGCTCATTCAGATGTCATACCATTGGTTATGATGAATCAGGAGATAAAGTTTGTGAATACTACTTTACATGGAGTTTTAAAGTCCGCTCAAAGAAATGAAACCAGCGCAGTACTACATTGACCACTTGAATCTTCTACCACATCCTGAAGGAGGTTTTTATAAAGAAACATACCGTGATCCACTTTCTGTAATCAATAGAAAAGGAGATGAAAGATCAGCTTCTACAGGGATTTACTTTATGCTAACTAAAGGTAACTTCTCCGCTTTTCACAGGATTGAATCTGACGAAATGTGGCACCATTACGAAGGAGAAAGCTTAACTGTTTACGTAATAAATGACTCTAGTGAACTTATCGAAATTAAACTTGGAAAGAACTTAGAAAAAGGAGAACAACTGCAAGCGGTAGTTCCTGCAGGAAACTGGTTTGCATCAAGAGTTAATCAAGGAAATTATTCTCTAGTAGGTTGTACCGTTGCTCCTGGATTTGACTTTCAAGATTTCGAAATGGCAGATAGAGAAAAACTTATTGCAGAATTTCCAGCTCATAGTGAGATCATAACAGAACTTACAAGACTATAGACTAGATCTAAGAGAATCTGCAGAAAGCCTTAACTTATTCTGCATAATGCTTATTTATTGAACTAATACTTTAGCGCTAGCTTTTGACTGGTTATTATTTACGCTTAACAGGTACAATCCTTTCACTAAAGTTAAGTCTGACATGTAAATCTTAGTTAATTCAGAATCTATATTAACACTTCTTGTAGCTAGTAACTTTCCTTGTTGATCAAATAACCTAACTAACGTTTCTCCTTGATTAGACTCACTTGCTTGCACATCAAACTGAACCATTGAATAAATGATAAAAAATGACAAGTAGTGGCTTTTCTTGTTTTCGCTATTAAGTAAAGATTACCTTTACTCAATGAAAAACAAATTCCTTCCGGCGTATTTCTTGACATTCGTCAATACATTAGGAGCTAGTATTTTAATGCCTGTATTACCCTTCATTGTTAAGGATTTTGGAGCGGACAAATGGGTTTACGGACTTTTAATTACTTTATATTCAATCTTTCAGTTTTTTGGTGCACCATGGCTTGGTAGTCTATCCGATTCGCGTGGTAGAAAACCGGTACTTATCATAAGTCACATAGGAACCCTTATAGCTTGGTTTGTTTTTGTAATCGCTTTAATGATTCCTGATATTTCCTGGATGGGAATGAGTATACCTTTGGTAATTATCGCTCTTTCTAGAATTCTAGATGGTATCACCGGTGGAAACAACTCTGTAGCTAATGCTTATGTAGCTGACATTACTACCAACGAAGAGAAAATGTACATCTTCGGATACTTAGGAGGAATATCTGGAATAGCCTTAATTATAGGTCCTGGACTTGGAGGTATTAGTGCATCTGGACCATTGGGTCATTTAGGTACAGCTTTTACCGCCATTGCAATTTCCTCGGTAACACTACTTATTATGTGGAAAGGACTTAAAGAGTCTTTACCATTAGAGAAAAGGAAACCAAGAAAAAAAGAAAGTATATCGAGTATACTAAACATACCGAAACGTTTAAAAGATGCAAACCCAGATAAGGCCATAAAAATTCTATTTATTACTAAAATGCTATTTGGAGCAATGCTTGGAACTTACTTTGGAACCATCGCCCTTTTCCTAATAGACACCTTTAATTTCAACGAACGAGAATTAGGAACATTCATGTTGGTTGTTGGTGTGTTCTTAGCGTTTAATCAAGCCTTTTTATCTAAAAGGTTTATTAAGAAATTTGGTGAATTCCCAACGCTTATAATTGGTTTACTGTTTTGTGCAATCGGTCTATTCACCATTACCTTAACTACTAACCTATACCTATTCATTGCATGCTATTACTTCATGAACTTAGGTTTATCACTTTGCTTCCCAACTTTTAACGCGCTGATTTCCATTCATGCAGATGAACAAAAGAAAGGAGAAATCCTAGGCATTAGTGAATCCATTATGTCTCTTAACCTAGCTATATTCCCATTTATAGCGGCTTTCTTATACCAAATATTGGAAGACAGGTTGTTTCACATTACGGCTCTTTTACCTTTTGCAGGAGTAATCATTGCTTTAATTGCACTAAAAAAGCTTGGTAAGAAAACGTTTTAATGACCGAAATGGACAAGTTTCTGAACTAAATCTTTAAATTGAATTAATACAAGTCTATTATCTTGCTTTAAACAAAATGTAGAAAGATGGAATATTTAGTAGAGGAAAAATTATCGAGTTTATCAGCGCCTTCATTAATTGAAATTAATAAGAGCGAGTTGAAATCGTATTTTGAGAACGCTTGGAAGATTAACGAAGTACTCTTCAGTGGAATCAATTCAGACACTGCTTTTTATGAAAGTCCTGACCCGTTAAGAAATCCACTCATTTTTTATTGGGGACATACCGCTGTATTTTACATCAACAAGTTTATTCTTGCAGGAGTGATTACAGACAGAATCAATCCTCATTTTGAGAATATATTTGCTAGAGGAGTTGATCCAGATCTTCCAGAAAACGTGGATATACTTGATGTTTGGCCAAAAGTATCTGAGGTTAACGAATACAGAGACGCTGCTTATAAACTGATTTCTGACATCATTAATAATCTGGATGATTCAGTCAGTATTAATGAAAACCACCCGATGTGGTCATTAATGATGTCCATTGAACACGACAGAATTCACTTTGAAACCAGCTCTGTTTTAATTAGACAACTAGATACTGAGTTTCTAACGATTCCAAATGAATGGTCTTTAGCTCCGAGCAATGGTAGAAGTCCGTCAAATGAATTGATTCAAATTCAAGGAGAAAAACTTAGCTATGGGAAAGATCAGAACGATGGAGTATTTGGCTGGGATAACGAATACGGAAAGAAATCAACCAACGTAGAACCTTTTCAAGTCAGTAAAAACATGATTTCTAACGAAGACTATTTGTCTTTTGTAGAGTCTGGAGAATACAACAATCAGAAACATTGGTCAGAAGAAGGATGGGAATGGAAAACAAGAGTATTTGCTTTGAGCCCTAGGTTTTGGGTTGAAAACGAAGGTGGTTTCCTATATCGTTCTCAGTTCGAAAACATCAGTATGCCTTTATCATGGCCGGCTGAGGTAAATGCACATGAAGCTTTAGCTTATTGTTCATGGCTTAATGATGGATCACGATTACTAACAGAAGATGAATATCAGTTTCTTTTACTAACAGAAGCAGATAAAGATCATTACCCGAATATCAACCAAGATAAAAGCAATATAAACCTGAAGTTCAACTCTCCTACTCCAGTTGATTACTTTCAAGATTTATCGAACTCGCCAATCAACGATTTACAAGGAAATGTATGGGAATGGCTTTCAAGCGAATTCAAACCATTGGAAGGCTTTAGTACGCATCAACTTTATGAAGACTTTTCGAATCCATATTTTGACAATGAACACAATATGATGTTGGGTGGATCATGGGCAACGACAGGATACGCAGCAAACTTCTTTTACAGACTTTGGTTTAGAAGACATTTTTACCAACACGCTGGATTTAGAATTGCCAAGTCAGCATAATGGAAAAGCAACACAAGCTAATTTTAAATGAAGCGATTTCTAGATCTTATACTATTGAAAAGGTAGAGAATACAGATAGCCCGCTGTCTCATTTAATTCATTCGAATAATCAGATTTTAACTTTGTTAAATGGCTCGCCTAGAGAGTTGATTTCTAAAAAGAACGAAGACCTATTTGATGACAAAGGCAAACTAAGTAACGCTTTAAGTAATACATTCATAAAAACCATTAATAATCTTATAGTAAACGACTTAAACAGCTCTGAAACCACTTCATTCATAAAGAATAAAAACCGTTTTGTTTGTAAACCTACCATCGGAACGGAAGGAATCGGTGTTGAACTAGACTTAAAAACAATGGATGATTTAAAGTCTTATTGGCAACGAAACAAACATCTATGCGATGAGTTTTTACTAGAAGAACAAATAGACAAAAAGGATTTCAGGGTTCAAGTTATTAATGGTGAAATCATGGCTGCTTGTACAAGAGTCCCAGCGAGAGTTTCTGGAAATGGAATTGACAAACTTTCGGAACTTATCGATCAAGCGATAATACAAGTTAAAGCCAATAACCCAAGCAATAATCTAATCATCGATCAAGAATCTAAATCAATGATTGCCCAGCAAGGATTTCAAATGAATGATATAATACCTGTTGGCATTGATGTTCAATTGAAAAAACTAGCTAACATGTCTCAAGGAGCTTTAGCAATAGACCTTTCAGACTCTATTCATACGGGATATTATAAATGGATTAAGGAAATTGTAGCTTTAACGAACAGTACATACTTTGCAGTTGACTTCTTAACCAATCACCCAGAAAAGGATCCAATGGATCATGCTCATTTGTTGGAAATCAATGCCAGACCAGAATGGCTTCATCACACTTTCTCAGAAGGAAAAAGTCATCCTATCGAAAAGTATTTACTGGATGCTTATTTTGAATCTTAATCGATTACTCCAATCCTTTCCACCAAGCTTCATAGTTAGTGTGCAGACTATCTAACTCTACTTTCTCTCCAATCTTTGGAACCAATACCGGTAAGTCTAAATCCTTAGATTTTTCTAAGACTCTTTTAACTGGATCATCCCAATCATGAAGAGCTAATGTAAATGCTCCCCAATGTATCGGCATCATTACTTTAGCCTTCACGTCTTTACCTGCTTGAGCAGTTTCTTCAGGAGTCATGTGAATTTCTGCCCAACGATCATTATACTGTCCGCATTCCATAAACGCTAAATCAAACGGACCATATTTCTCACCTATATCTGTAAAATGTTTCCCATAACCACCGTCACCACTGAAGTAAATGTTTTGCTCCTCTCCTTTAATTATCCATGAACCCCATAAGGTACTTGAGTTATCAGAAATACCACGACCTGAGAAATGTCTTGAAGGAGTAAAAGCTAAGTTTATATCGTTCACTTTCGCTTCATCCCACCAATTCATTTCATGAACAGTATTTGAATCTACTCCCCATGATTTCAAGTGAACCCCTACTCCTAACGGAACATAATATTCTTTCACTTTACTTTTCAACTTCTGAATAGAACCGTAATCTAAATGATCATAATGGTCGTGAGAAATCAATAAAAGATCTATTTCTGGCAACTCATCTATCCCCAATGGTAATTCGTCATTGTATCTACTAGTCCCTAGTAAAGGATGCGGAGAAGGACTTTCACCCAACATTGGATCTATCAAGATATTCTTTCCGTCAAGCTGTAAAAGAAATGCAGAGTGACCAAACCAAACAAACCTATTGGTATCTGCGACGCCAACATCTTTTGGATTCAAATCAACCATTGGTAAATCCTCTTTAGGAGATTTTTTAGGATTTCCTTTTATGAGCTCTCTTAGCATACCAACTATATTACTAAAGTTCATATCCATCGAGGTTTCTTCGTCATTCTGAAACTTACCTTCTTTGTAATGTCCAGACTCGGTATACCTCTCTATATCCTGAGTATTGTGATCACCACCAAATTGAGGACTGGTCTTTATGAATATAAATCCAACAATTAACAGTAGAGCGATTAAGCTTAAAACAGACCACAAAATCATCTTTAAAATTCTTTTCATTGTATTTTATCTACTTATAGACAATTTATCTATACTTCTTTTGAATTTCAGCTAATCTAGAATGGAATACATCTGCTAAACGATCCGCTTGATTAATTGATTTTGTTGCGATAAGTCCTTGAAAAAGTTCATTAACTGTCGACTTCCATAATTCCAACCATCTTTCAAAGTGCTGAAGAGAAATGGTGTAATCCATCTGTAGATCTACCCACAAATGAATATCCATTGGCTGACCTTCATAGCCATTCTCTTGAAAAAGATTCATCATCCAAAAATCAGTTAACTTCTCATAATGATGCTCCCAAAGCTCAGGAGTTTTGATTATGGTATTGAAAATCTTAGATAAGTCATCATCGCTAGCCACCTTTTCATAGAAGGTTTGAACTAGCTTTCGAACATCCACCTTTGTACTAATATCGTTTAACATCATTCAATACAAAGTAAGGTGATTAGCAAATTACAGCTTTTCCATTAAGACCTTATACAAGTCTATCATAGCATAGATATCGTCTTTATGCACTTTCTCATCGGGAGAATGAACATTGTCTTCTGGAGCTCCAATAAAGCACCAATCCCAGGCATAAGCTGAACGACTCAAAACTGTACCATCACTTCCACCAGCACTTTCCACCTCTAATTGATAAGGCACACCTGATTTCTTCGCAATATCTATAATGTGGTTAATCCAAGACCTTCTAGCAATACCTGAATCTCTTATCGATATAGCAACTCCTTGTCCGTGTTGAACTCCGGTAGTTACCCATGTAATATCTGAAATTAAAGCTTGATCAACTTTGAAATTTTCCTGAATAAATCGACTTAAATAACCAACTGAAGCAGAACCATGCTCTTCCCAACAAGAAAAAACAATCAAACCATCCTTTAAACTTTCAGCAACTTTCAAAGCGTTGAATACACCTAAACGGTTATCCATATAACAATTCTGAACGAAAGCATCAGTCTCTCTCCAATTCGGTTTAAAACTTAAGGTAGTTCCTCTTTCGATCTCTCTATGAAAGTTATAAGCTACCCTACCTTCATCATCCACATTCATCTCACAATCAACTTCACCTTCTGAATCAGATCCAACCAAACGAATCCCCGTTTCTGTAACAGGTCCACCAATTTTGACTAAATCAGATCCATAACCAGCATGAAAACCAATTGAATCCATATGAGCAAAAATGGCCGTTCTTGGTTTACCAAATTTTAAGATTAAACAATCTTGAATTTGACGATCCTGAATAATCTCTGGTTGAACATCCCAGTTAGACTGGTTTTCCTGTATATACTTTAATAAGAAATTCTTTAAGTGAATTTCGTCTCCTGATGTAGCTCTAACATCTTGCAGTTCTTTCAACAAGCTAAAATCCATCCCTACTTTACTTTAAAATTAAACAAACACTGATCCTCAATAAAACCTTTCAAGTCATCATTAATATTGACTTTCCCTACACCAACTGGTGTTCCAGTATAGATTAAATCTCCAATTTTCAATGTGAAATACTTTGAAACTTCAGCTATGATCTTATCAATTGAAAACAACATATCTTTTGTGTTTCCTGATTGCTTCGTTTCTCCATTAATTTCTAAATGAAAATCTATATTCGTTAAGTCAGGAAATTCTGTTTTATTGATAAAATACTCTCCAATAACAGCGGAACCATCAAAAGCCTTTGCTCTTTCCCAAGGCAAACCTTTCTCCTTACACTTCTCTTGAATATCTCTAGCGGTAAAATCTACTCCTAATCCGATTTCATCGTAATACTTATGAGCAAATTTCTCAGAAATGTTTTTTCCTAAACGATTGATTTTAACTACCAATTCTGTTTCGTAATGAATATTATCAGACCATTCAGGAATAAAAAATGGTGCATTATTTCTTAAAAGAGCCGAATCTGGCTTCATGAAGATCACTGGCTCTTGAGGAACTTCACTCCCCATCTCCTTTGCGTGATCTGCATAATTTCTACCTATACAAACTATCTTCATTTTATAGCCTTTGTTCTTGGTTAAACATTCTTACTTTGATTTGTTGAAGTACAACCTTCGTACTTCTAGGAAAGTCACCGTCCATCATCCAGTTATAATAACCAGGCTCTGACGATAAAACAATTTCCACAGGAGTTCCTCTATGTTTCCCAAAGTTAAAAACTTCAACTCCTTCATCATTAAATACGATTCTTCCCATTAAATCCGCGTTATTGTTTCTCTTCGAAAACTCATGTAACACGTCCATATCATTAACAATAGGAACAATCATATTCCCATCTTCATCTTCTACTTCTTGTCCAGCATAACGCTCAATCTGAGATTCCAAAACCTCTAGCGTTGCTTTTGTATCTGCAGTTGCTCCGTGAGCTCCTTCCAACTTCTTATCGCAATAAAACTTGTAAGCTGCAGTTAGCGTTCTTGGTTCCATTTTGTGAAAGATACTTTGAGCATCAATCATTTTACGGTCAGTCATATCAAACTCAACTCCTGCTCTTAAGAACTCTTCTACCAATAATGGCACATCGAAACGATTTGAGTTAAAACCTCCTAAATCACAATCTTTCAAAAAATCATTTAGACTTCTAGAAATTGATTTAAAAGTGGGTGAATCGGCAACCATCTCATCTGTAATCCCATGAACATCAGATGCTTCTTTAGGAATAGGAATAGTTGGATTTACTCTTCTTTCTTTAATATCCTTAGAACCATCAGGCATTACTTTGATAACTGTCATTTCAACAATTCTATCTTTTGCAACATCTGTTCCTGTTGTTTCTAAATCGAAAACAGCCAAAGGCCTAGTTAAATTGAGTTTCATAAAACAATTTTGAAGGCGCTAAGATAATTAGTCCTTGACGTTTAACCTTCAAAAAGTCCTTTAAATTCTGAATTTTTCAACCTTAAAGAAACACTCTCTGCCTTCTCTTGGTTTTATAGAATCATATGAGCGGTGAAAAAGAGACTTTTCAAACCTTTGTGAAAACAAGCGCGAATACTCCCAAATACTTCCTCCAAATGGTGGACCCGGAAGATCTTTAACGTCAAACAACAGCCCCGTTACTACTCCATTATCATTTAAAAGATCATACGTTTTGTTTACGTAATCCTTTCTCAAACTTGGATCTAAAGCACAAAAGAATGTTTGTTCTAAAATAACATCATAACGTCCTTCATGATCAAAGAAGCTTTCATGTAATAATTGACTCTCTGGAATTTCAGGAAGTCTTTTCTTTAAAGCTATCAAGGGCTCCTTCGCCCAATCTAAAGCATATACATTAGTATATCCTAATTTGTACAATGCTTCAACTTCATGTGCATTACCAGCCCCTGGTACAAGTATTTTAGCTTCTTTGCTGTAAGATTCTTCAATGATATCAATCAAATATTGATTCGCCTCTCCTATATCCCAACCGGTTTGGTTGGAAGAGTATCGAGTAGACCAATATGTTTGACTTAATTCTACCATTTAACAAACTTCTTCGCGATATGCGTTTGCTCGTTATACAATCTAAGTAAAAATACCCCAGAATTTAACTGAATGCCTTGATTTAATTCAAAAATATACACGGTATTGTTTACCATGTTTAGGGTGTGAGATGCAATTAATTTACCGTCAATGCTTAAAACCTCTAGAACAGTCTCTCCTCTTAAATCTTCATTTTCAATAGATATCGTTAACTCGTCTAAGAAAAATACATTCAAGCCATTTTCTGAAGTCACATCTGTAACGTTTTCTTCCTGTAACAATTGAAAGGCCTGCTCAAAATTCGGAATTCCATATCCATAATCATCATTAGGCATGGTGTATAAATGAGCGCTTTCCTCAATAGCTCTGAATATTTCCATATTGCTTTTATCGGGAAAAGCTTGCCATAAGCAAGTTGCCATTCCGGATGTAATTGGCCCCGCAAACGAAGTTCCACTTCCATTGAAGATTCCGTTTTCACTAAACAAAGCAACATTCCAACCCGGTGCAGTTACATTCGGCTTCACATCTCCATCTGAAGCAGGCCCCCTTGAACTAAAAGGAGCTATTTCTCCGTCCACATCACAAGCACCAATAGCTAAAACAGAATCTCCATCAGCCGGAGCTCCGATATAATACCATGAAGATTGTCCTTCGTTCCCAGCACTGTTCACCATTAACATCCCTTTGCTAGCTGCAATATCCGCTGCAATAGAAATATTCAAGGTATTACCATCCAATTCATTATACGTATGACTCTGACTCGGGTCGTCCATTTCAGTATAACCCAAGGAAGTATTACATACATCAGCGCCTAAGCTATCAGCTCTCTCAGCAGCAGCAATCCAATTATCTTCTTCCACCCATGTTTCATGAGATACATTTTCTGTTAAATACAAGGCATATGATGCAGCAGGTGCGGTACCTAAATACTCTCCTTCTATATCTCCAGCCATCGTAGACATAACCATTGTTCCATGAGTCGAATATTGATAAACATTTGAATCATGATCGATATAATTCCAAGTATCTACAATTCGATTATCGTTTCTTAAATCAGAAAACCCTGCTAGATTATCTACATGAGAAAACCCACCATCCATAACGGCTATTATCAAATCTTGACCCAAATAGTTTTGTTCATGGAGATACATTCCATTAATGAGGGCTATTTGATCATATGCTGCTCCATAGTTCAAATTCTGTATTTCTTGTAACTCAAAATTCTTGTTTTGAAAACTTGGTTCTGGTGATTTCTTGTATTTTGCTAAATGCCTCACATTTTTCACAAAACTCAGATTCTCAATAGACGAAACATCAAAACCATCAGGAACCGAAACAGAAACAGCATTCAACCATTTAATTGAATATCTTACATTTACACCATTTATCTGACTGATCTGATTAACATAATCGGGATTAACAGGCAAGTCCTGTTCACTAATGGATATTCCTTGGCGAACACGTCTTTCGATAGCTCTCTGTGATAAAAATGCTGACGGACTCTCTATGCTGAACGGACTGTTGTTTTTGTCATGAAACGCTACCCAGTAATACTCATTTGCTGAAGCAAAAAAGCCTGATAACAATAAAAACAATATGCTTAATCTCATTCGCTTGTAATTGATTGAGCAGCTATAAAAGCTGTTGACCATGCATTTTGGAAATTAAAACCTCCAGTAATTCCATCTACATCTAATAGTTCTCCTACAAAATATAAATTATTTACTTGTTTACTTTCCATCGATTTGAAATCAACTTCCTTACGATCTACTCCACCACAAATTACGAACTCTTCTTTGAATGTTGTTCTACCCTTTACTTCAAACCTACCATTGGTAAGCTCTTGAGTAAGTTTATTCATTTCTTTCTTAGAAACATCAGCCCATGATTTCTCATGAATACCTGCTCTTTCTACTAAGTATTTTCTAATTCTTCCAGGTAACTCACCTGGCAGGTCATTGTAAACTTTTGATTTACTACCTGAGTTTTTTATATCTATCAAATCCTCTTTACACTGATCTTGACCTAAACCTATCCAATTAACCAAAATCGAATAGTTATAATCTAAATCCGCCAAGTATTCAGCTCCAAAAGCTGATAATTTGATAATTGCGGGTCCTGACATACCCCAATGTGTAATCAGTAATGGACCAAATTCTTTCAGTTTTGACCCTTCTATTTTTACTTCAGCATGAGGTATACTTAAACCTTTTAAATCATGCAGTTTCTCTTCCAGAATATTGAAGGTGAATAAAGAAGGTAAAGGTCCGTTAATTTGATGATCTTCAATAAGATCATAATAAGACAATTTATTCCCTCCGCCGGTTCCTAAAACAAGCACATCAGCTTTAGCTTCAAATTCTTTAAACGCTAAGTTAAACTGATCGCCTTTTGAATACGATACTAATTCAGCTTTAGTCTTGACTTTAATTCCAAGCTTTTCTGCTTTTCGAGTAAAACAATCTATTATTGTTTGGCTAGAATCTGTTATAGGAAACATCCTACCATCTTCCTCTGTTTTCAACTCTACCCCATTTTGAGCAAACCAATCAATCGTATCACCTGGTTGAAACTTAGAAAAAACGGATCTTAATTCCTTTTCTCCTCTTGGGTAATTCTTTACTAAATCTCTAGGAGTATAACAAGCATGAGTAACGTTACAACGTCCTCCACCTGAGACTTTCACTTTAGAAAGCAACTTGGTGGTTTTCTCATAAATAGTAACATCGTAATCAGGTTTATTCTCCTTAATCTGAATTGCAGTAAAGAACCCAGATGCACCTCCACCAATTACTGCTACTGATTTATTCACTTATCGATTTATTTAAAACCAACATAGAAGAAAACGTAAGACTAAATCCTTGTTTGGAATTATCCTTTTGAATTAGCGATTCAAAAATTGCCATGTCATTGTCCCATGATCCTTTTATAGGAAATCCACCTTTACTATTGAATTGGTATATCTTACCTGTTTTACTGTAAATACTAACGACTCCTTTTTTAGAATCAATTGATTTAATTAAAGCAACAACTCTCGCTTCAACTGGAGTTTCATCAACTAGCTCATGTAAAACCGGCTCCAGCTTCATTACGTTTTGAGCAGACATTTCTTGCAGACCAATTAAAACAGCAGGAATAGAATCAGATCTATTATCAATAACCAAGGTATTCTCATACTTCAGCTTGATCGTTTCTGACTGACACGCAGTAAATAAAAGTACCGAGATTACAAACAGGTACTTCATTAGTAAGCTTTAACTGTTTCAATAAAGCATCTAACAGCATCGGGAGTCATATCTGGATATACACCATGACCTAAATTTGCTATATGAGAATGACCTTCGAATTGTTTTAACATCTCTTTTGTCTTCTCTTCAATCGTTTTGTAATCAGCATATAAAACACAAGGATCTAAATTCCCTTGAAGTGTTTTACCTGAACCAACTAACTTTCTTGTTTCAGCAATATCCATATTCCAGTCCATTCCGATTGTATTACAATCTAAAGACCCTAAATCTTCTCTCACACCATATGCACCTTTAGCAAACACTGTGATAGGAGCTTCATTTATTGCTTTACAAATTTGATCAATGTATGGAAGAGCAAATATTCTGTATTGTTCTGTACTTAAGATTCCACCCCATGAATCAAACAACTGTACCATATTAGCACCTGCTTTGATTTGAGCTTTTAAGTATGTAATCGTAGAATCTGTAATCTTTTGAAGTAAACGATGAGAAGCTTCTGGCTTTGTATACAACCACTTTTTAGCTTTTGAAAAAGTCTTTGAACCTGAACCTTCAATCATGTATGAAAAAATCGTCCAAGGCGCTCCTGCAAAACCAATTAATGGAACTCTACCATTCAATTGTGTTTTAGTCTCTACAATAGCGTCTAAAACATATTTTAAATCGGTATCAGGGTCAGATACTTTTACCTTATCCACATCAGCTTCTTCAACGATAGGATTAGGGAAAATTGGTCCTTTACCTTTGATCATCTCATACGTACATCCCATTGCTTCAGGAATGACTAAGATGTCTGAAAAAATAATTGCTGCATCAACATCTAAAATATCTACTGGCTGAATAGTAACTTCAGCAGCAAACTTAGGAGTCTCAACTAACTCTTTAAAACCGGATAACGAAGCACGTACTTCTCTGTACTCAGGTAAAATTCTACCCGCTTGTCTCATTAACCAAACTGGAGTTCTTTCAACTTTCTCTCCTCTAGCTGCTCTTAAAATAAGATCGTTTTGCAATTTTTCCATGGAAACAAAGGTAGCTATCCATTTAGAAGAATTGTTGGAAGAATGTCATGTTTTTGGATAAATGAAAAAAATCTATCTAGGATATTCCACCCTTACGTGATAGATATTCATCAACATCTTTGTAAACAGCTTTTTAATCTGTGCAAAATCCCTCATCGTGATATCAGCATTGGCAAACTGACCTTCATTCATTTGACTATCAATAATAGAAGAAACCAATTTAGAGATATTCTCAGCATTATACTCCTTCAATGATCTAGAAGCTGCCTCAACCGAGTCAGCCATCATAAGTATAGCAGTCTCTTTAGAGAAAGGAATTGGTCCAGGATAAGTAAACAAGTCCTTTTCAATTTCATCTTCATCTAAGTCTTTCAAACTCATTCTATAGAAGTACTGCGTCATTGACGTACCATGATGCGTTCTAATAAAATCAATAATTTGATCTGGAAGTCTATTCTTCTTCGCCAGCTTAATTCCTTCATGAACATGACCGATGATGATCTCAGCACTTTCCTGATAGGACAATTCATCATGTGGATTCACTCCTCCTCCTTGATTCTCAATAAAATACCTAGGAGTAATTGTTTTACCAATATCATGGTACAAAGCACCCGTTCTAATCAATAACGGATTACCTCCAATATGGTGAATTGCTTCTTCAGCTAAATTTGCAACCTGAAGGGAATGCTGAAATGTTCCAGGAGCTTTTAACGATAACTCTCTTAATAAAGGACTATTGGTATCTGCTAATTCTAATAAGGTTAAATCAGAAACAATTCCGAAAGCTTTTTCATACACGTAAATGATAGGATAAGCAAACAAGGTTAAACCAGCTCCTGCTGCCAGCCAAACAAAATCCATCCATTCAATAGATGTTATATTTCCTTCCTGTAAAATGGCGAAACCTAAATAAGTTAAAGCGTAACAAGCAAACACAATCGTTGATGTAATAAAGAGTTGAGCTCTTTTTCTTAAGTTATCAAAACCATAAATAGCTCCGATTCCTGCAATAAATTGTACAAAAACGAACTCATAGGAATTTGGTACTAAGAAAGCTACAATGATAATTCCACTTATATGTGCAAACAAAGCTGTTCTCGCATCAAAGAAAGCCTTTACAACCATAGGCACTAAACAGAACGGCAGTAGATAAACCGACCATCCTAAACTCACTACTAAATAGGTGAAGAATACTGTAAAGTTAACTTGTAGAAGAATGAATACCAGATTCTTATTGAACTCAAAAATCTCTTTTCTAAAATAGAACAAGTAAAGAGCCAAGCCGAAAATCATTAAGGCCACCAATAAAGTCTGACCTAAAATAATCCAGTACTGATCTACAGAGCTTTTAGATCTTTCGATGTGTTTCTTTTCAAAAGAAGACAACCATCTGAACTTTTCATCATTAATTCTTTCTCCCTTCAGAATAATCAATTCCCCTTTTTCAATAATTCCTTCTACTTTATTCAAATCCCCTTCACTTTGAGCAACCATTTTATTGGTCCATTCTTCATCAAAGTAAACGTTGGAAGGATGAATATTAAACACCCTAGACATTAAGTCACTCAGGTATCTCGTATTTAAGTTCTTCTGATTATTTAAAGATTCATTTACCCAATCGAATGCGGTTTTAGAAGAAAGAAAGTCAGATTTTATATACTCTAACTCTACATTCCCTTTTAAAACTCGAACAATTCCATCTTCTTCTATTCTATCGAAACGATCTGAAAAAGACATCACTCCTTTTTGAAAAACAGAATTAAGCAAGCTTCTTCCAAATCGAATATGATCTTGTTTTGATCTATTCTTTTTTTCCTCGAAAGCATCCCCTTTTTTGACATTAAACCAAGATAGGTTCTTCACATATATAGAATCCCACTCTGAATCTAAAATAGATCGGTATGCATCAAAAGCTTTATCCTTAGCTTCTGTATCCCAACGATAATAAGACTGTTGTTCTAGACTTAAAGAATCTAACTCTCTTTGTATTTGATTTTCAGACTTTAAAACAGGAATATCAAAAGGAGCAATTAAGTTGTCATACAACCAAGGTTTTTGCTTTTGATATTCGTATTTAAACTTGACTTCCTTTGGAAACAGAAAGACAATAAAGGCAATACTAACAATGAATAAGAACCACTTGTAAATTAGATCATGAGAATCTCTGACCTTTCCTATAAGACGCTTCATTAATCCAGTAATTGATATGATACTGAACTTACACCATTAATCCACTCCGAAGTGTGTTGATGCTTAATTTCAAAGTAATAATTACCAGCTGCATTTAGCGAAACACCATCCAAAACAAACTCATATGAATTTCCTTTAACGGGAAGAAACTCTTCATCTGTAATGATAATCGTTTTACTTATTTTTTTCATTCCATCAGCTGGATGAATCACCTTAACTCTAACAAACAATTTGTCGCTTGAATAAGCATCAGTAGTGGTAATGGTAAACTTTATTTTTTGTGCATCAGCATCCTTTTTAACTACTCTAAAAAGTGGAGCTTCTTTCATCCTCCATAAATCACCAGTAAAATCGTATTGTTTATTATCAGCAGAAGCAAAAGACTTCATTCCAACTGTCAATGTTAAACTTCCCCTAATTTGATCAACAGAAACTGAATCTTCAGCATTAATCAAAATAGCAGCTTCAAAGTAATCTCCTTCTTTTAACTGAATGGATTTAATCAATCCTCTTTTTACTGCTTCAACATCCATGAAATCTCTAAACTCTACATCGTTCACTCTGTATTGAATGATCAACGGTAGCTTTTGATAATCTTTGTTTTCAATCTGTAAAATCAAATTAACATCAATCTTTACTTTAGAACTAGCGGTATAAGACTCCTTAACAGCTTCAATTGAACTCAACGTTCTGAAAGACTTAGCCGACAGAGATAAAGTAGATATAAAAGCTATTAGTAACAGTACATTTTTCATGATACAATGTTTTGGCTAAAATTAGAACATTTTACTTCGTTTCAAAAGAAATGGCAGTAGTACCTGGTCTGGATTTTTATCAACATCAACTTGTATAAAATCTACCTTCTGATTACCTAGCTCTACTTCTATTTCCTTATAGTATTTATTCATGTATTCTGAATAATCCTTTTTGAAGGTATTAACGTCCAGCTTCATTTCCTCTCCAGACTCTAAATCGACCATTTTCAGCCATTTGTCTTTGAAATCAAAATCTCTTTCTGTTGCTACTTGACTAACATGAAATACAATCACCTCATGTTTTTTATGTCTTAAATGCTGAACAGCATCAAACAATTCTTTAGATCTAAAACCTTGCTCATCATTATAATCAAAGAAATCAGTAAACAACACAACCAAACTTCTTTGCTTAATCATTTCTGCCACCTCATGTAGAATCTCTACGGTAGAAGTTCCAGCTAAACTCTCATCTGTTTTCAAAACAGACTCTAATTCTTCTTGAATAAAACTTAAATGTACTTTAGATGATTTAGGACGAATGTGTCTTTCAACACTTTCATTAAAAGTCGTTAAACCAATCGCATCTCTTTGTCTTCTTAGCAATTCAGCTATTGAAGCCATGCAAACAACACTGTATTTTAATTTACTGAGTGAACTTTTAGACTTTGGATAATTCATAGATGAAGAAACATCCAACACCAATTGGCATCTTAGATTTGTTTCTTCCTCATATCGCTTTACATATAACTTATCTGTTCTTCCGTAAAGCTTCCAATCTATATTCTTGGTAGATTCTCCTTTATTGTACAAGCGGTGTTCAGCAAATTCAACTGAAAACCCTTGATAAGGAGACTTATGTAATCCTGTTATAAAACCTTCAACAACCTGGCGGGCTAAAAGATCTAAGGATTTGGTATTTATTAAATCGATCATTAATCAATAGTTAAAGGTTTGAAGCCTGAAAAGAAATCAATAGCTGAACTATTCAATCAAACTTCAAACCAGAAACTAAACTTTTTAGTGAATTCCGTTAGATGCTAACCATCTTTCCGCATCCAGAGCAGCCATACAACCTGATCCCGCAGCCGTAATAGCCTGACGATATACCGTATCATGAACATCTCCTGCAGAGAACACACCTTCAACATTTGTTTGAGATGTACCTGGAACAACCTTCAAGTACCCCGTTTCATCCATATCTAACTGACCTTTAAAGATGTCAGTATTTGGCTTATGTCCGATAGCAACAAAGAAACCAGTAACATCAACTACTCTTTCTTCATTTGTTTGGTTATTAATCACTTTTACACCATCAACAGTTTGTTCACCAAGAACTTCAACTGTCTCCGTGTTGTAATGAATTTCAATATTCTCTAGGTTTTCAACTCTGTGAATCATTGCTTTAGAAGCTCTAAAGTGATCCTTTCTAACAAACATGTGTACTTTTTTACAAAGCTTAGCTAAATAAGAAGCTTCTTCACATGCTGAATCTCCAGCCCCAACAATTGCAACTTCTTCTCCTTTGTAAAAGAATCCATCACAAACCGCACAAGCAGAAACTCCACCAGACTTTAACCTTTCTTCAGACTCTAATCCTAACCACTTTGCAGATGCTCCAGTAGCTATAATCACAGTATCAGCAGTTACTTCCTTTGTAGAATCAATTTCAATTCTTTTAGGAGTTTCGTCGAAATGAACCTTAGTAGCTAAACCAAATCTCACCTCCGTTCCGAAACGCTCACATTGCTTCTTCATATCCTCCATCATTTGAGGACCTTTAATACCATCAGGATATCCTGGGAAATTATCAACCTCAGTAGTGTCCATCAACTGTCCACCCATTTTCAAACCTGTATAAATTACAGGATTCATATCAGCTCTTGCAGCATAGATTGCAGCTGTGTATCCAGCAGGCCCTGATCCGATGATCAAGCATTTTATATGTTCTCTTTCCATAATTGTAAATTTGAACTAATAAAGTTAATTAATCCGATTGGATCCTCGAACAAATCTATTAACTCCTTGCCGACAAAAACTCATATAAGCAAAAAGATCATCCGAATAGGATGATCTTTTAACGTGCAAAAAGTAAAGGCTCGTTGAACTAAAGTAAAACTAATAGTGTGTAAAGGCTGACAATTGATAAAACTCCAAATATCATTTTCGACCTGTTACTACTAAAGTCCAACATATATAAAATTAAGTTAGGTACTCATAAGACGTAACAGATTTCGAGGGGTTGCCTTGGGTGAGAAAAAAAATATTTATTGGTTGATTTTTTATTTGAAACAGCTGATAAGACAAGTAAAAATGAATTTCTACTACAATAACAATTGATGATAAAATTGCAATTGGTTTGCATAATAATTGTAGAACACCCGCCCAACTTTTGATCCGAATCGTGGATCTTATCTTTTTTCAACCACGGATATAAGGATTTACGGGTATACTGTTAAAATTTTAATTGGATATCATGGTGGGAAAACCGGAGATTTTCTTGGTGTAACCTGAGCTTATCTTCTTATATCTATTCAATCAAACCTCACACGAACAGCTTGGTGAGCAAAGTCGAATCCATCTGTTTAAATCATACAACTACATTTACTAAACTTGAATAACCACAGATTGCACAGGTTTCACAGATTAATGCAATAACACTTACTGAAGGATATTATCGTCCCTTCAAACATCCTGTTTCGATTCTAACAACAAGTATGAATAAAACCGCAACGCGGAAAACAATGTTATTCTGATACAAACCTATCCTGAAGGGATACTCCCTTGGTAGCATAAATCTAGAGTTAAACAATATCCCTAGAGGGGATTCCATGTTGTTGGAAATCCCCTTTAGGGATAAATCTTTTTTAGTTGACCTGGGCTACAAAGGGAAAATCCCTTCGGGATTGCTATGCGCAGATTATTACGTAGTGAAATAGATACAAAAGCCAACCTGACATTTTCGAAGATTCTCATCATCCCGCACAGTGTCCTTAGTAAAGCCAAAGGATCTCATCATCATTTTTAGAAACAATAAGAGCAAGTGATATCAATCCAGATTTTAATTCTAAAGAAGAAGAAGAAGTCCTATATAGCATAACAAATGGGAATGTCACTATTTATTAGTGATTAATAACTTTAAGTATTTGGCCATCTTCTGAATATTCAACCCAATCTCCAATATTCTCATCTCCTAACTTTCTACCAGTTAGTCTAATTGCTCCATTTTCATAATAAAACACCCAATTATCTATTTTATCATTGGACTTAGATTTAATGGCACTTATTTGAATAATTCCGGACTTGAAATATTCAAAATAATCTCCACAAATAGTATCATTACAGTAATGATTTATTGTTTTAACATTTCCATTTTCCCAAAAATCAGTAAATTTCCCATTCTTCATTCCTGCTTTATAGACTCCACTGAACTTAAGACTTCCATTTGAATGAAAATTTCTTAATTCTCCTTCAAGAAGTCCATCTTTATAATTCGCAATAACGGCAACACTATCATTACTATAATGAGCATAAAACCACCCCTCTTTTTTATCATCCTTATAGCCTCCTAACAACTTAGTCAGACCTCTTTCATTAATATATTCAGTCCATGGCCCTTGTCTCAAACCATCTTCATCAATTCGATTAGTATCCACTTGACTTTGCACTAATATGCACTTAAAGACTAGTAGAGTAAATATATAATGTATTTGTATTTTCATTGCTTTATTAGACTGCACTTAGTGTGCTATACTTTTACTTACCTCATTTCAAACAACAACCCCACCTACTTCAAAAAAGCCAAATGTGTAACCGAAGTAACCAGTATTCCTTTAAAGTAGAATTCTTCTTTGATTTCAACATTCTTAGACATCTCAGCAAGGTAGTCTTCGTAATCTTGATCTGATGCAAAGCCTTCTGGACGGTAACATGCTTTATCGACATATGCAGAACCATCTACATCGCCTTCCAACCAACGACCATGCTTTTCACCATTCAAGTAAGCTCCTTTCTTTTTCAACGTTCCATCAGGAGACCAATAGTACCATTCACCATCTTCTTGTCCGTTTTTTAACTGACCATGACTTGCCCACTTAGCCGTATTATGGTAGGAAGTAAAAAGACCACTTCCATTTACTAAAGTTTGTGTTGAGTCCTTTTCCCAATGATTTAAGTAGAACATTTCTTGCATCTTCAAATAAGACTCTTGAGCACAATCAAATTCTGCTTTTTCATCTAAAATATAGCCTTCCGTCTGCTTTACTCCATTATCATACCAGCTCTCATAAAAACCATAATGAGGGATGTCAGTTGTATCATTTCCAGAAATATACTGTAAGGTATCCATGGCATATTGAATTCGCTTAATCAATCCTCCCGTTTCGTTATAAAATTGCCATTCACCCACTCTGTTTCCTTTGAACACTTCTCCTTCGTGAGATCGAGTTCCATTTTGATAAAAGTATTTGTGATAACCTTGTTTCTCTGAACCATTACCTCCACGCTTATACGTTACTTCTAAATCTTCACCAGATATACTTAACGTATCTGTATTGATTTCAATTTGATGCTTTTTTAAACCTGTATCATACCAGTGTGTCCAAACGCTGTCTTTTACTCCTTCTTTATAAAAACCATCTGAAGAAATATTACCTCCTTGATCATAGATAAAGAATGGTCCATTCTTATAAATATCTCTAAGACTATATCGGTATTTCTCTCCAATATACTCTAAGGCTGCACTGTCTTTAAAATGATATATTTTGCTCGGATATCCGTAAGCTAGTACTCTGTATTCAAATCCAATATCAACTGGTCTAACCTCAATTTTTTGTACCCCATCATCAAAATAACCGTTGATATCAGATGTAGCTACACCATTATCATACAGCGATTTATACTTTAATTGTCCGTTCGGATAATAATAGTTCTTATAACCATCCAGTTTTCCGTTTGTATAGTTTTTACTAAGCGCTAAGAACCACTCCTTTGACTTTCGATTATAAGGAGGACGAGCATAAAACAATTGTTCACCTTCATAGTCTCCATTTAAAAAAGATAAGGTAGCAACAAGATGACCGTCATAATCCTTTACTGAAAGTTCCCCATTAAACTTTCCATTAAGCAATTCACCCTGAATGATCATACCACGTGATCGAACTTCATTCTTTCCTAAGATATCTTTAAACGGTATCGAAATTTCACCTAAGCTCGTATACAGATGCTTATATATATCAATCTTAAAAGGTCCATTTTTCAGCTTGCCTTTATGGTAAAATGTGAAATCAACATATTCTTTAGACTCATCGAATCTCATATCAGCGAATAACTCTTTCTTATGAAAGATTCTTGCATACCCAGAATCTTCAGGATAATCTGACTCCACATAGGCTAAAGTATCCCCATTAGCAGAAGCATACAGAAAAGACTTCGTTTTGCTCAATGTATCCTTAACATACACCTTTGTTGCATTCTTTGTCTTTTCATCATAAGTCACATTGAACAACTCTCTTTTCCAATCGCTTTCTGAATCAAAGTGGATACTGTCTTTTAGAAAACCATTTTTCGTATATCTTTTTGCATAGTAGAACCTGCGAATTACCTTTTCTTCATATTCACCTCTATTATTATAGATTATCAGTCCTTTTTCTTCACTTTCACGACTTAAATACCTTGCATATTTCACTTCTCCTTTTAGAGAACCATCTTCATAGAAAAATTGATCCTTATAAAGACTATCCTTTATTAAAACGCTAGTTGTTTTATAAACCTTTAAAGAATCAGAACTATAGTAAACCGTATCTAAAAATGATTCTTCCTCCTCTTGAACAACATTTTCATAAACCTTGCTACCGTAAGCATACTGCATAGTATCAATTTTACCATCCTTTTTATAAATCAAATAATCCCCATGAATAAAACTAAACAAGCCGTCCTCATCATAAGCATAGGCTTTTGAAAAACAAGAACCATTAGAGTTACGCCAAGCATAAACATTCTCTATGTATTGCTCTCCAAATGAAAACAGAACAGAATCATTTAAACGATGAGCGCTATCATTTAAAAAATACTCGAACTGAATCTTATTGTTTTCCCCTTTAGTCCTTTTTTCAATCCATTTACCATTTGTTGTTCCTTTATAAAACTGACCAATAGTCATGGTATCTCCCTTACCGTTGATTGTATGAAAATCACCATGCACATAGCCATCTTTCAAGTGGTAGAACCTCTTATAGTCATTCTCACCATATTGAATCCAAAGACTATCCTGTAAATCATTCTTGTAGAATCCTTCCGCTAGGATTTGTTCATCACGATTAAACACTTGAATTGGTCCGTTCTTTTTACCATTTTTCACAGTAAAAACACTTGCCACGTGAGTTGAATCCAGGAATGGTTTTACCACCTGCCACTCACCATTCACTTTCTTTTTATTATCTAAAGAATAGGAAGCGTATTCGCCATCAGGGATACTATCGATAATAGGAAACACACCATATTTAGATGTAGCATAAGGATAAACCTTATAAACTTTCCCTTTAAATTCAACTGAGTTTTGATTTTGAGAAATCGCTGCAAATGACAAAGCCATTAACAGCGTTGCGAGAGTTCTAGCTATCATGTTTGATTAACGTTTGTTGATCAAGAATATTCCTTCCTCGGTAATCTTTATCAATTTCTTTTTATACAAGCCACCAATCGCTTTTTTGTATTGCTTTTTACTCATTTTAAAAATGTCGTAAATAACCTCTGGGGCTGTCTTGTCATTGATTGGAGTAAACCCATCGTTATCTTTTAAGTATTGTAAAACGTTTTCTGTTGAATCACCAATACTTAAATGTCCCGGCTTCTGAATTAACAAATCGATCTTTCCATCTTCTCTCAGTTTATTCACATAAACCTCCAGAGAGTCTCCTACTCTAATTGGGTCAAAGATTTGATTGTGATAAATCATACCTAGGTACTCATTTTCAATAATCACCTTGAAACCAATATCCGTATACTTATAAACTAAAGCGTTGACCTTTTCTCCCTCTTCATAAGGGATATCAAAGGTTTTTAAGAATTTCTCAATTTTAGTAGAACCCGTTAAACGATCGGTAACATTATCCAAAAACATATGGATTACACACTCATCACCCACATCTAAATCCTTCACCTGTTCTGCGAAAGGGACCAATAAATCCTTCTCTACACCCATTTCAACGAAGGCACCAATTTTAGTAACATCCTTTACTTGAACTTTAGCAAATTGACCTGCTAAAAGTAACGGAGTCATAGTTGTTGCTATCAGTCTATCTTCAGAATCTCTATAAATAAAAACCTCTATTTCAACTCCTTCTTCAAGACTTAATGGAACCCACTTCATTGGAAGAAGCACAGAATTTTCTACATCATCTGTAAGATACCATCCATGGTCTAGCATTCTTGCAGCAGTTAACTTATTGTATTCTCCAACTTTAATCATAGGTGTAATTTGCAAGCAAAGATAAGGTATTTAAAGCGCTAAGCGAAGAATAGATAGGTCCCAATAAAAATCATAATAAACATGATTCCTAAACCAACCTTCATTAAACGTTTATAATTAAACTCAGGTAATACACCGGTTCTAATTAGTATTCGATTTACAGTGGTAATTAGCAAAATAAAGACCACACCTAGCAAATACCAAATAAAGAATCTAATGGTGAAAGACTTAACAATTGTTTCTTTTAACGCTAGCATATTCTCCTCTGTACCAAGGAAAAAATTGGACGATAAAAATGCTAAGCCAAACCCCAAAATGCAGAAAAAGAAGATATTCATTACTTCTGCTGAACTGATTTTTCCTTTCATTTTTCCTATAAATTTGATTCTTATCGAATATAGCAACACTTGTTGAAATAATGGTTATATCATTATCATGTAAACAATACTTAGCCATATGAATACTATACCACGAATGTACATTATTGATGACGACTTAATGTCGTTGAGATTAATTGAAAGATTGGTAAAACATTTTGGTTTAGTCAAAAGTAACTACTGCTTTCAAGACCCTATTGTTGCTTTGGCAAGTATTGAAGGAATGCATATTGTAAACCCACAAAAGACCATTATACTTTTAGATATAAAAATGCCGGAAATGAATGGATTCGAATTCATTAACAAGCTTAAATCAAAAAGCTTTTATGACGAAGACTCTTTCGAAGTGGTATTGTTAAGTGGACACAGAGACCTACCGAACATCATTAACGCTTTTAATAAAGAAATTGAAGTTTTTCTTACCAAACCGTTGAACAAAGAAAAATTAAACGATCTAATTTTTCAATCTGAATTTGTTTAGATCAATAGCGTTAGCGAATCAATTGGGTCAAGCATTCTATTAGACAAACTTTTCCCTAAAAATGCATTCTTATAGAAGTCATCTATAAACGCAACAATGTAGCTTGACTTAGAATTTAAAAAAGTCATTACGCCTTCATTTATATTCGTGCTTCTCGGAAAATAGAACTTCACCAAATTGTTATTGAAATAAGCTTCTATTTGATCCATAGCTAATTCCATTTGTTCCGTTAATTCATCATTGTTCTGAGTATCATTACTAGTAACCACGTGAACAAACTCAACCAACAACCCCATTTGTTCAACAAACCATTTTAAAACCTTCAACTTTTCATCCGATAAAGAATCGAAATGATAAGGAACTACTAAAGTGTGAAAATTAGCGTACTCCATTTTAGCAGGTGCAATACCAACAATAGCAGGAGAAAAACGATGAATATGAGAAATTAACGAAGCCCTCCATCCAAAGGCTGTATCTTTTAAATCTGCTGAAATAACAATTAATTGAGAACTAGAAACAGAAAGCCAACTTTGAATATCATTTTGATCTTCTAAGGTCAAAAAATCAAACCCCAATTCAAGAGGAAGTGACAAAAGCTCTTGCTGAATTTCATCCAACTTTTTCTTTCTAGAATGAATTTCAGAAACTTCTCCAGGTTTCTTTTCAATCCCTTTGAGATTACTTCTCTCTATGCGCTTATCAATTACAGAGTGAATCAAAGTAAAAGACAAGGTAGCATTTAACCAATTTGCCAGCTCAATTGATAGATTGGCTGTAGTTTGATCAAACTTATCAGCTAGCTCAAGTACTTCTATATTTCTTATTCTATTCGGACGCAAAATTTTATTTTTTCTCCTCCTACCTTTTTCAAGCTATTTAGTTTCAAAAATTAAGCAGCTTTTTTAATACTTAATGCTTCACTCCTGGCAAACCTTTTCAAATTATGATTACCTTCAAAGACAGCAATTATTTTTGTGTCAGTAGATTCATGTAAACATACGAGTGATAGTGACCTGGTTTCAGATTATAAGAAAAACCAGAATCAAGATGTGGTAAGTGAACTTTTCTTAAGGTACCAGCACCTAATCAAAGGAACAGCTTTAAAGTATACCAAGAATATTCATTTAGCTGAAGACTGCAGTTCTTTGGTTTATGAAACCATTTGTAAGGATTTACTTAAATACGAAGTCAAGCATTTTAAATCTTGGCTTTACATGGTTACTAAGAACACTTGTTTAAGTCATCATCGTAAAAACCAAACTCAAAAGAAACACATTAATCAGTTCAGCAATGAAAATGATTTTATGGAATTTCAAGAGAATGAAGACCTTAATAATAGAGTATTAAAAGAAGAGCATTTAGACAAACTAGAAAGTTGTTTAGAAAAACTAAAGAAAGAACAGAAAGAATCTATTCAACTGTTTTACCTTCAAGGATTATCTTATCAAGAAATTGACAAAAAAGTATCTTGGGGATTAAAGAAAGTGAAAAGCTATATACAGAACGGAAAGCGTAACTTGAAAATCTGCTTGGAGAAGTAATGGAGAACAAGTGGGATAACATATTAAAAACCAGAGAATGCTTAAGTCCAGACGAACTTAAGTCTTACCAATCTGGAATTTTATCTCATGACAAAAAATTGGACATCGAGCGTCATTTAATTGATTGTGACTTTTGCTCTGATGCTTTGGAAGGTTATCAAACGACTGCTACTGATCTTCCTTTAGGTAAAAAGAAAAACCTTAAATGGTTATACTTTACTGTTGCTGCTGCTGTGTTACTGCTATTTATTTTAGCTCCTTTTAGTGAAGAAGAAAAAACGGACTTGTTAGCCAGTAACGATCAGTCACCGAAAGTTGAACTTAGTGCTAAAGACAAGGAAAACGAAAGAATTAAAGCCAATAGTAAGGAAACAGTTCAAAGCAGCTACTCAGAAGACATAGATAACTCTTTAGATAACAATAACACCACTGCAAGCACTGAATCTAATGTTCAGAAAGAGAAGGAAACCATTACTGCTAATTTAAAACCAAGTAAATCTTTTGCTTCTACCCCTTCTGAAACAAAAAAAGAATCTGAACTTATAGCTGATGATAATTATGAAACAGAAGAGGATTTAGAGGAAAAGGTAGTTGAAGAAGAACTGGTAGAAACTAGTAACACTTCTGATGAGCTAATGAAAGAAGACTTAAGCTTCGATGATTCCTTTACAGATTCAACAAGCAATATAGAAGGAGAAGTGGACAAATCATCTAACGAAGAAATAGCCACTAGCTGCGAGTTCGAAACTATCGTTTATAAAAAGAGTTTAATAAGTAAAAAGCTTGGAAACGGCAGAAAGACAAAACAGCGAAAAGAACTTAAAGAAGAGGAAATTGATTATGATGCACTTCAAGATGATTATGGTTTAATTCAAGAATCCGATTTTCAATTCGACTCATTATCTCCCACTGAGCGTGATAGTATAGGTTTAATTTTAGATGAAAAGAGATTCGAGTATGAATTCTCCGTCGGAAAGGAATTATACGAACAGAAAGATTATGTTCAAGCTCTTGAGCACTTAGAAAAAGTAATCGGGTCTTATGGTGGAAATGCATATGCTATTTACCTAACTGCTAGATCTTACCAAGAGATTGAAAAATATGAAAAGGCCAACAAACTTTTCAAAGCGCTATATGAAACAGATGACGTCAATACACGTGAAAAATCGCTACTAAATAGTGCTTTTTGCTTTTGGAAACTGAACAATGGTAAAAAAGCGATCAAAATTTTAGATGGTATGATTTTGAAAAACTCTACCCTTATAAAGGAAGCTCAGGAGCTTAAAAAGCAAATCAACAATGATTAAGAGGATTTTATTCATCGTTTCAATAATTTTCTTAACCGCATGTTCAACCGGTAAAACTTCCAGTAAAACGAAAGTTTATAAACGATACCCGGAAAGTTTAAGCATTGACAGCTTGAATCAGGCTAACGATTCTTTAGCTAAAAGTAATTCTTCATTAAAAGATTCTTGCGCTACTTTAATTTTGAATAATGGAGCAAGAGTGTTCATCAAGAATCAAGAATTCTTTCAGGATACAATTAAGTTCAAGTCTTGTGACACTTCTGTAATCTTCCCTCAAGTGGTAGCTAATAAAGAAGTCAATCTGGTAACTCAAAACCAAGACACCCTTTTTTATAACATTGGTTCTCAATCAGAATTGATAACAGAAGAACAGCATTTCTCAGAGGAAGAAGAAATGGATATAGAATACGAAGAAAGAATTAATGCTGACAAACATGCCAAAGCTTTCTCAATAACTGTATTTGCTAACGTGATTGGTTTTATTTTAAATCCAGGACTTGGATTAGTACTAGGACTTGGAGGTCTTGCTTATTTGATCTATCTCTTAGCAACTAAAAAGCATAAAAAAATGTCTAGAAAATGGAAACCATTTTTTTGGACAGGATTTGCTATTTACATGGCAGGTGTTGCCTTTACAGGTCTGTTAATATTGATCTTCACCTTACTTTGGTAAATGAAAATATTACTTCTATCGGATACACATGGTCATGTTGACGACTGGATGGTCAAACATGCTGAAGACGTTGATGAAATATGGCATGCTGGGGACATTGGCGATCTTTCCGTAACCGACACCTTAGAAAGTATTAAACCTATAAAAGCTGTCTATGGAAATATTGATAATCACTTAGCAAGAGTAACACATCCTCAAAACCAAGTTTTTCATTGTGAAGGCAAGAAAGTAGTTATGACACACATTGGTGGTTACCCACCACAATGGCATAAGCGCATACTTCCTTTTATTCAAGCTACCAATCCTGACATTTTTATATGTGGACACTCACACATTCTAAAAGTGATTTACGACAAGAATAAAAACATCCTTCATCTAAATCCAGGAGCAGCAGGTTTAATCGGAATTCATAAAGTAAGAACCATGCTTAAGTTCGAAATCAAGCATGGCGATATAAAGAATATGCAGATTATAGAAAAGGAACTACCTAAGCTGCAACCTCATTTTTCTCCATAAATAACTCAACCAAACATTTATTCAATTTTTCCTTAGTAACTTTTCAATGTGTACAAATACAAGACATTCAACTTGATTGCTCTTCATAAAACAAGTAACTTGAAAATGCTAAATGATATAAAGAATGAAGATTACAGGATTACTGCTGTTACTTAGCTTAGTTACGTTTACGTCAATTGCCCAGAACAACGCGCCATTAAAAGAAAATCTTGAATTAATTATTGAAGATGCTCAGTTCGCTCAACTGAATGGGAACTATCAAGAAGCGATAGCTAACTACAAAGAATATCTTTCTTACCAGGATAATGCAGAGGTGTTTCTATACTTATCTCAAGCCTTATACGACACAGGAAACATCCATAAAGCCCTAGATAATATTAACAAAAGTATCAAACTGAATAGCTCAAATGATTTAGCCTATTATACTCGAGCTAATATTCTTGTGGATTTAGGTAACATTTATTCAGCAATCAATGACTATACTGCGGCCATTTTATTGAATCCAAACGACATGTATTCATACATGCAACGCGCTTTCGCTTTTTCTGAAATTGGTTTTGTACAAGAAGCTATAAGAGATTTTGCTATTGCGATTCAAATAAGTCCAACTGATGCTAAAGCCTATTTCAACATGGCAAGTGTTTCAGTGTTTTACAAAGAAAACAACAAAGTTTGTGCTATGCTTCCTGCATTAGCAGCTAATGACAACAGACATGCTGAATTGGTTTTAAGAACCTTTTGTATCTAAGACTTTAGCTTTTCATCTAATTGCTGCTGTAAAGCTTTCATTTCGTCTCTGTATTTAGCAGCTTCGATAAACTCTAGGTCCTTCGCGGCTTTTTCCATTTTCCTTTTCACCTCGGCTATTGACTTTTCTAATTCTGAATTAGACATGTATTGAACGATTGGATCTGCAGCCACACTTGGCACATCGTTTTCTATATAGGTCTTTTTACCCTTAATACTCAATACCGTTGACTGCTGTCTAATACTTTCTTTATCTGCTTTTAAAGCTTGAGGACTTAAGCCATGCTCCGTGTTATAATCCTCCTGAATCTTTCTTCTACGGGTTGTTTCATCAATGGTACGCTGCATAGATCCTGTCACCTTATCTGCATACATAATCACTCTGCCTTCTAAATTCCTTGCTGCTCTACCTGCTGTCTGAGTTAAAGCAGTTTCAGATCTTAAGAAACCTTCTTTATCCGCATCTAAAATCGCAACTAAAGATACTTCAGGTAAATCCAATCCTTCTCTTAATAGATTCACTCCTACCAACACATCAATGTCTCCTAATCTTAAAGCTTTCAAAATTTCTACTCGCTCCAAGGTATCCACATCAGAATGAATATACTCACAGTTAATATTAAGCTTGGTAACATACTTAGTTAGCTCTTCAGCCATCCTTTTAGTTAATGTAGTAACCAAAACTCTTTCGTCTTTTTTAACCCTGTTATCTATTTCATCTAAAAGATCATCTATTTGATTTTCACTCGGTCTTATTTCTATAATAGGATCCAATAAACCTGTTGGTCGAATGACTTGCTCCACAATAACTCCTTCGGATTTCTCAATCTCATAATCTGCAGGAGTAGCGGAAACAAATAAAGCTTGATTCATTAAAGACTCAAACTCTTCAAATTTTAACGGACGGTTATCCATAGCAGCAGGAAGTCTAAATCCATGCTCCACAAGATTTACTTTTCTCGCTCTATCTCCACCATACATAGCTTTAACCTGAGGGATGGTAACATGAGATTCATCCACCATGACAACAAAATCATCTGGAAAGTAGTCTAATAAGCAGAAAGGCCTAGTACCAGGAATCCTTCCATCAAAGTATCTCGAATAATTTTCAATTCCAGAACAATAGCCTAATTCCCTGAGCATTTCTAAATCATATTCGGTTCGTTCTTTCAAACGTTTAGCTTCAAAACTCTTCCCCTCCTGTTCAAACTGCTTCAATCTCTCCGTCATATCATCCTGAATCTGGACAATTGCCGGTTGTAATTTGTTTTTATCCGTTACGAATATGTTCGCAGGATAAATCGCAATCTCTTTAAACTCTTCCAGAGTCCTACCCGTTTCTGGATCAAAAGAATAAATCTCATCTATTTCATCTCCCCAAAAGGAGATTTTATAAGCAATGTCTGCATAACCAGGAAAGATGTCAACCGTATCTCCTTTCACCCTAAACTTACCCGGTTGAAACTCTCCTTCTGTTCTAGCATATAAGCTAGCCACCAAATCATGCAAGAATTTGTTTCTTGTAATGACCTGTTCTCTTTTAACATTGATCACATTACTGCTAAAATCTTCCGGATTTCCAATACCATAAAGACAGGATACAGAAGACACCACAATGACATCAGATCTTCCACTTAGCAAACTAGCGGAAGTGCTCAATCTTAATTTTTCAATCTCTTCATTTATCGATAAATCTTTTTCAATAAACGTATCAGTAACTGGTAAATAAGCTTCAGGTTGATAGTAATCGTAATAGGAGACAAAATACTCTACCGCATTTTCTGGAAAGAACTTTTTAAACTCCCCATACAATTGCGCAGCAAGTGTTTTGTTATGACATAGAATTAAAGTTGGCTTTTTATACTGAGCAATTACGTTTGCCATTGTAAATGTCTTTCCCGAACCCGTTACTCCCAGTAAAGTTTGAAACTGATCATTTCGTTCTAAACCTTCTACCAATTGCTTTATTGCTTCTGGCTGATCTCCTGTAGGAGTATATTCTGATGTCAACTTGAATTCCATAAAAACAAAATACCTAAAAGAATTTTAAAGCTCCTAAACAATAGTCGGCTTTTGCTTTGTAGATTTGTATTTATGAAATTGTTCTTCAGGCTTTCTTTGGTTACGATAGTGTTCACCCTTTTCTCTTCATTAGGGAATGGAGCCAAATTCGTGGAAGAATTGATGCCAGGAGATCGTGCATTAATATCTTTAACTAAAACGGTTGATTGGGCTGCCATTGATAAAATGGGAAATCAAGTCGTTTATATCAGAAACGCTAGAAACCTGAGTGATAGCTCAACCATTGAATGGATTGATCTTAAATCTGTCGAATTAAAAAAACGTGGCAAAGGACTTTATTACAGTAAGCATTTAAAAAACTACTCCTTTTTACCTGAAACCTATAAAACATTGTTCTTTGAGTTTAACGCTCGTTTCTATCACCCTGAGTTTTCACCAAGAGGCAAACAAGTTTGCTTTATCGCTGATACCGATAGTTTAAATATGCAACCTCATGTTTATGATGTTAAATCTGGTAGATTAAAAAGGACTGAAATCGAAGGTGTCTATAACATTTCTTGGCATGGAGATCTTGATTTATTGGTTTGTTTCGATTCAGACAGCACCAAGTTGTATAAATACAACCTTGCTACAAAGGATACTACATTGGTTAAAAAGTTTGATAAAAAGATCAACTCGATCAGCAGACAAAGAAGCTCATACTTAATCGGATTTAAGAAAAGAGTGGAGCAATACAACAAATCATTTGTTTACAAATCAGGATATCCAATTCCTTACAGTTATCACAAGGTTTATCTTTTAGATGAGCTTACCATGATTACCACGTCCTCAAGAGATGCGACAGTTAAGATTGACTTTAACAACAACTATATTACTACACTAGCTCCTGGAAGCAAGGATATTGAACCTGTGCTTAATGAGACTAATGAGTTGATGGTTTCTTACAGTAAAACTCTTGAAGGGATTTTACTTAGAGTAATGGAATAGTATCCGAATCATTTCCACCCGGAAAGGAACTGACCAAAAAAACGCTGAGGAAATTCTTCATCCTTTTCAAAACCTAATTCTTCATTAGAATCAACTTCATCCGGTATATAATTGGTATTGAAAATATAATCCCAAATACTTAAGCTAATCCCAAAGTTTGCCCCTTTCAACCTACCCTTTGGTAAAACTTTAGCATGATGATACAAGTGCATCACAGGATTGTTAAACAGATATTTTAAAGGACCGTATGTCCAATTAAGATTTGCATGATTCAAATGACCTATTATAATCGTTCCAAAATGAACCAGAAACGCCTGACCAGGATCAGCACCAATTAGTAATATGATGGCTAAACTCTTTAACGGTTTATAAAAAACATTCTCCGCCCAATGATAACGTAAATGAGCAGCAAAGCCCATCTCTTTAACACTGTGGTGCACTTTATGAAACCTCCAAAGGAAATCAAATCGATGCAAGCACCAATGCGTGAGCCATTGAACAAAATCATTTAGAATAAAATAGCTTAGAATTACCCACCACTTCGACTGATTCTCAACTGGAATCAGCGACCACTCTCGCCATTCGATTCCTAACTTGGAAAACCCCAAATTAAACATCTCAAAGAATCCGTTCAAGAAAATATAGAAAACGAAAAAATTCAGAAACATATAGGATGTATCCAACCAGAAATCCTTTCTGAAAAATTTTTGATCTTTTCTCCAAGGAAACAAAACCTCTAGGAGCATTACAAATAGGGAGATAACAATTAAACCGTAAAAGTAATTTTGATTCCAAGGAACATCAAAAAAAATCTGCTTTACCTCCCAATTGAAAGTATTGACTATTCCATTTTTAAATGCATTCCAAAGTTCAAGCATACTAGCTTAACATTATTTGACTGCCATTGATTACACCAACAACAGATCCTTTTAACGTTTGATTTAAAAACGGACTTGATTTAGACCTACTTTTCAGGTTATTTGAAGAATACTCTTTTGTTAATTCTTCAGAAAACAAAGTGATTTCAGCTTTCTCTCCTTCTTTAATCTCAGAACGATTCAGATCAAACACCTCTCTTGTGTTTTCACTTAATCCTTTGATTAAAGATTCAACATCTATTGATTGATTCGACCATGAAGAAAACAAGGTTTCAATTGAGCTTATTCCAAACGCAGCTCTGTCGAATTCTAAGTCTTTACTTTCCTTATCCTTTGGATCGTGATGAGAACTTACAAAATCAATTGTACCATCTTCCAATCCTTCTATGATTGATTTTGCATCCTCTTCCGTCCTAAGCATTGGTAACACTTTCCAAGCAGAATCAAAATTGGAATAATCCTTATCCGTGAATACTACATTACTTATAGCTGCATCGGCAGACACATTCAATCCTTCTGCTTTCGCTTCTCTAATCGCCTGAACACTTTCTTTAGATGATATTCCTGTTAAGTGAATCGCTCCACCTGTATATCTTAATAATTCAATGTTTCTTCTAACTTCAATATTCTCGGCAAGACTTGGACGAACTTTCATACCTAAATGAATGGTGTTCTCACTTTCGTTAACCACTCCTTCTTGAGCAATAGACTCATCTTCAGAGAATACAATAACCCTTTTCAAAAACTTATCTGTATACAGTAAAGACTTCTTCAAAAGATTAGCACTAATTGACTTCTTACCGTCTGAAAATGCCATTGCACCAGACAAATGCATATCATACATTTCAGAAATATTCTTTCCTTCTGCTTTTTCTGATATTGATCCTATCGGATAAACTTCTACCAAATGACTTTGAGATCTATTCTTAAGGTACTCTACTTGAGATTTAGAATCCACCACCGGAAATGAATTTGGCATTACACCTATTCTTGTAAACCCTCCATGTGCTGCAGCATCTAAAGCAGTAGTTAAATCTTCATGGTGTTCGAAACCTGGATCCCCAACTTGTACATTCATATCAATCCAACCCATTGATACAGAAAGGCCTTCAGCTTCCACCACCTTATCAGCAGTAGTATTGATTACATCATCAATCTTACTAATTACTCCATTTTTTATTAACAAATCTTTTTGCTGTAAATGGAATGGCGAGTTACTTTGATAAATCTTCGCCTTCTTGATAAGAACCCTCATAGTCTAGTGATTTAAACAAAAATACAACTCCATCAGATATTAACAGAGCAACAAATAGGATTTTTTACATTATTTCTTCAACATATATCCTGTTCAGCATGAAGCCTATTGATTATCTTTAAGGATTGATTTATGACCGACATGACAGATATAAGCACGGAGAAATTATTAGACTTAAATAATCGATTAGAAGGAGAACTGCTTTTCGATGAGACTATTAAAAAACTATATGCAACAGATGCATCCGCTTATCGTGAGATTCCTCTAGCAGTTTGTTTTCCTAAAAACGATGCTGACATTGAAATTCTTATTGACTTTGCTCAGAAGGAGAAATCTTCTTTAATTCCACGAACTGCAGGTACCTCTTTAGCAGGTCAAGTGGTAGGAAACGGTATTATTGTTGACGTTTCTAAATCATACAATCAAATACTTGAAATCAATCAAGAAGAGTCTTGGGCTAGAATCCAACCTGCTGTTATACGTGATGATTTCAATCACCACTTAAAGCAATACAACTTATTCTACGGACCAGAAACGTCTACTTCAAACAGATGTATGATTGGTGGAATGGTTGGAAATAATTCCTGTGGATCAAGATCTGTAATTTACGGATCTGCAAGAGAGCATTTATTGGAAATTAAAGGCTACCTATCAGACGGATCTAAGGTTCATTTTAAATCGCAATCAAAAGAAGAGTTTAACGAAAAACTAGCTTTAAAAGGATTGGAAGGTGATGTTTACAGACATATCAATGAACTGTTAACAGACAATGAAAAAACCGAAGAAATTGTAAAGGAATTTCCAAAGGAGAATATACCTAGAAGAAATACTGGTTACGCTGTTGACATGCTTTTACGCCAAGCTCCTTTTACGGAGAATGGTGAAGACTTCAATTTTTGTTCTTTGATAGCCGGTTCTGAAGGAACCTTATGCTTTATCACGGAATTAAAAGTAAACCTTGTACCTGCTCCTCCTAAACACATTGGAGTTGTATGTACTCATTTCGATAGTATCGATGATGCTTTGAAAGCGAACATCATTGCCTTAAAACATAATCCTTCAGCCTGTGAACTTATTGATCATTACATTTTAGAATGTACTGAGAAGAGTTCTGAACACAGAGAAAACAGATTTTTCGTAGAAGGTCAACCAAAAGCAATCTTAGTTGTAGAATTCCCTAGAGAATCTCAGGAAGAAGTCTTAACCGCTGCTGAAGCAATGGAAAAAGACATGAGAGATGCTGGTTACGGTTACCACTTCCCTGTTTTATTTGGAGAGGACATATCTAAAGTTTGGAGCTTAAGAAAAGCTGGATTAGGTCTATTATCAAACATCCCTGGTGATGCTAAAGCAGTTGCTGTTATTGAAGATACAGCTGTAGACGTAGATGATTTACCTGATTTCATTAGAGACTTTAATTTAATCTTGGATGAGAACAACATGTACTGTGTTCACTACGCGCATGCTGCTACAGGTGAATTACACTTGCGTCCGATAATCAATTTAAAAACAGAGGAAGGAACGAAGCAATTCAGACACATTGCTACTGAAATTGCACACTTGGTTAAAAAATACGACGGATCATTATCAGGGGAACATGGTGATGGTAGATTAAGAGGTGAATTCATCGCTTATATGATTGGTGAGAAAAATTACGCGGAGATAAAGAAGCTTAAAGCAACGTGGGACGGGAATAACATATTCAACCCAGGTAAAATAGTTGATGCTCCAGCAATGGACACCTTCCTTAGATATGAAGCAGGACAAGATACTCCTCAGTTTGATACTGTTTTAGACTTTTCAGATTTCGATGGAATGTTAAGAACTGCTGAACTTTGTAATGGTTCTGCTGATTGTAGAAAAACTGAAATATCAGGAGGTACAATGTGTCCTTCATACATGGCTACTCATGATGAGAAACATACTACTAGAGCTAGAGCAAACATTCTGCGTGAGGTTATGACGAATGAAGAAGATCCTTTTAAATCTGAAGAGATTAAGGATGTTATGGACTTATGCCTTTCATGTAAAGGGTGTAAAAAAGAATGTCCTTCAAACGTTGATGTAGCTAAATTGAAAGCCGAATTTACACATCAGTATCATAAAGAGAATGGAGTATCATTCAGAAGTAAGATGTTTGCTAATTCAACAGCCACGAACAAATTGGCTTCAAATGTTCCAGGGTTGTATAATTGGGCTGTTAAATCTAACAGTATCGCTCCAATTATAAAAAAAGTAATGGGCGTACATAAAAAGAGACCATTACCAACCTTATCTCCTACTACTGTTAACAAATGGTACAAGAAGAATAAAGCTCAGAACTTTGGATTCACTCAAGGAAACAAACAAAAGCTGATTTTATTCAATGATGAATTCTTGAACTACAACGAATCTCATATTGCAATCACTGCTATTAAACTTTTAGCTAAGCTTGGTTATCAAGTAGAGATTGTAAATCATTTGGAATCTGGTAGGACTTGGATTTCTAAAGGAATTCTTGATAAAGCTCAGAGTATTGCTAGAAAAAACATTGATACGCTTCATCCATACACGAAAGATCATTTGATCGTTGGTTTAGAACCTTCGGCGGTTTTGACTTTGAGAGATGAATACATTGACTTTGCTGAAGATAAAACGAAGGCAAAAGAATTAGCCGATAAGACTTTCTTATTAGATGAGTTTTTAGCCCAAGAATTGGATAATGGCAATATTGGTCCTGAATTGTTTCATGACAAAGCGCAAGAAATAAAGATGCACGGACACTGTCATCAAAAAGCCCTGTCATCAGTGGTTCACACCAAAAAGATTCTATCTATTCCAAGTAATTACAAAGTATTAAATATTCCATCAGGATGTTGCGGAATGGCTGGTAGCTTTGGTTATGAAGAAGAACATTACGATGTATCCATGCAAGTTGGAGAGTTGGTTTTATTCCCTGCTGTTAGAGAAGCTTCAATTAACACCATTATTGCAGCGGTTGGAACAAGTTGTCGTCATCAAATTAAAGACGGTACAGGAAGAGAATCTAAACATCCTGTAGAAATCCTTTTTCAAGCACTTAAATAATGAGTCAAGCCATACGTTTCTACGAAGAGAAAACACAAGAACTTAAGAAGGAATTAAAAAGACTTAAGAAGAAAAGCGCAAGCTTATCAATGGTAAGGTTGGCGGTTTTCGTATTGATGATTGTTGTTTTTTATTTCATTTTTGGAACAACAGTTTTTTACATTTCTGAACTGACTCTGGTAATTACTTTTGCCCTTCTTTTGAAGTCTCATGAGAAAACAAGTCAAGCCATACAATTAGCTAAAACGGGTCTTGAATTAGCCGAAAGCGAGCGTAAAGCGTGTAAACAAAACTATGAAGACTTTGATGGAGCTGAAGATTTAATTGATCATAAACACCCTTACTCATCTGACCTAGACCTATTCGGAAAACAATCTATATTTCAAACAGTTAACAGAACCATCTCATTCAATGGTCGAAACATACTGTCATCCTATTTCAAGAAGAAATCAAATGCTGAATCGATTATTGAACGTCAAGAATCCATTCAAACTTTAAAGAATGAAAAAGAACTTGTCTTTAACTTTAAAGCAAGCGCTTGGAAAAAAGGTTTGGAACAAGAAACGATTCAAAACTTATCTCAATGGAAAGAGGTTGAGGTAAAAACATATCCATTAATCATTAATGTTTTAGGATTTATATCCATCTTATCTACCTCATTCCTTGCCTATTTCGGACAAGTCAGTCTGATTATTCCTTTATCGGCTTTCATTCTAAACATGGGTCTGATCGGACAGAAAAACAAAGACTTCTCAAAGGTTTATATTGTTTTAGACAGACAGAATAATGCTTTGAAAGTATTGTTCGACCTGATTCAATTTATACAATCTTCTAAAACAGATAAGGGACAAGTCGCATTGCATAAAGACTATTTAAACGAAAGCCAAGCAGATGGTAAAATTAAACAGCTAAACCAACTCTTTACTTTGTTAGAAGCTAGGTTAAACTTAGTTGTAGCAACTGTTTTAAACGGCCTATTCCTTTTCGACAACCTAACCGTTTATCGTTTAAACAAGTGGAAAAAAGAAAATGCAGACCATATTCAAGAATGGCTTAGAATTGTTGGTGAGTTTGATGCATTGGTATCATTAAGCACTTTAGCGTTTAACCAAAACGAGAACACTTGCCTCCCTTCGATTAAGTCTGGTAGCGATTATCAATTCCAAGTAAGTAACTTACAAC
>CBFIFL010000011.1:56895-58941 GCA_965661855.1 Flavobacteriales bacterium | reverse complement strand
TCCCCTCTTTTTGTTTATAAGCTATTTCTCCTCTGCCGTTTTATACGACTTCAAGAAAAACTCCATATAATCGGCTAGGTTCTTCTCTTTCATTAAGGTTTTGAAATTACCTTGAGATGTTATGAAGTATAATGAACCGTTATTTTTTACGACATCCATGAATTTTTCCGATTGAATGGCTTTATAATATTGCTCTGCTTTATCAGCCGTTGGAAGACCAGAAACAATCATCATTTGTTGGTCTTCTTTCCAAACAATCGATTTCACTTGTAATGGAATTAGTTTGAAAAACTCTGTATTGAAATCAGCTATTTCGCCTTTGAAATCACTAACGTTTGCCTTCTTACTATCTAACATAATTATAACATTATGTCTATCCATTCGATCAAGTTTATACAAGCTATTTGCTTCAAATTCCTTCTGCGTTTTTTTCTGATTCTGTTTATTGCTTGCATCTATTCTTCTAAGTACAATCTCAGCATCAACCGATGCAGAAGTCTCAGGATAAAGCATTTTAATATTCTTCAGTTTTTTCACAAACTCTTTTTGCGGTAAAACAGTCCCCTTAGCCATTACTACCAACAATAATATTCGAGGAGCAACCTTGGTGTCCTTATACTTTTCATACAGAGGCTCTCCTTGATTTACTACACTAGCATAGTCTTCATTTTGATACCAATTATAAAGCTGCTGATAATAACGATTAGCTTCATTTTTAGCCTTTTCTAACTCCTTGAAATAATTCGGGTTAGAAATGATTTTAGCGTACTCCGATTCTGGATGCTTGGTCAAAATACTTCTTTCATACTTACTCACTTCTGATGCGTTTGATAGCTGCTTATTCAATCGATATAGAATGTATCGACTCTGAGCATCAAACGGTGAATCTTCCGATCGCTTTAGTAATTCTTCAAAAGTCTGCACAGCAAGTGGCCTATTCTGTAGTCCTTCCAAGTACACCATTCCCAACTTAAAATAAGCATCTAATAATCTGTCTACTGAAGCTGTGTAAGCTGAATCTGACATTGGAAGTTTGGCAAGATAATACTCTCGTTGAGCTTCTTCATCTTCTGAAAAGTCATCCAGCTCCCCTTCTTCTTGACCGGTTTGAGCTATATCTGGACCTCCAAAACCTCCAGCTGATGATTTATCCGATCTTCTCCAATTGTCTTCCAAAGGTCTATCTCCAAACAGACTCATAAACTCTGAACGTCCCTGTGCTATTGCAGATTGATTAGAGAAATACCATGCTCCTCCTGAATTATTCCCTCCAACGATTCCGTTATTATTTAAGGCTAATAAAGTCTCCTGTTCTTTAGCATCAGCTTCGTCTTCTTTCTTCTCAATGTAAGCTTCGATTAATCCATCAATAAGCTCATTTCTTTCGTCTTCAGACATATTTACCAAGGTCTGTAAACTATCTTCTTCTTCAATGACTTTGTAATGCTGAACAAGGTCTCTTAGGTTATCTCGTTTATCTACCAAAAGATCGTATTCTGAGTAGTCTCTAGGTAAAACCTTAACACAAGAATCATAATACGCGAAAGCCATGAAATACTCTGGTTCTGCGAAATAAATATCTCCTAACTGTAAATACGATTGACTCTTTTGATCTTGATTACCAACACTACTAGCCGCTGATGATTTCAAATATTCTTTACCAACTTCAAGGTTCCCTTCATTCAATTCTAAATTGGCCAAAGCGAAGTAAATCTGATCTAAATACTCTTTATTCTTTTCATCCTTAACCATCTTATTTAAGATCGTCTTGATTTTAGAATTGTCTCCACCTGAATATCCCAAAGCCATGTTAATCTTCGCTTGGAATGAAAACTCATAAGGAGGATTCAACTTAATAACCTGCTCATAATACTTAACTGCTTCGCTTTGATTCCCAAGCTTTTCATTCAATTGAGCCAATAAGTAAGTGTATCTAATTCTTTTCCCTTTTTTCTTTTCGTGAATAGCAGCCATTTCCAAGGATGCTATTGCCTCACCAAGCTCGTCATTCTTAATATAATAGTCAGCTTTAACCGCGTTAAACAA
>CBFIFL010000011.1:0-56796 GCA_965661855.1 Flavobacteriales bacterium | reverse complement strand
AACTCTTCTTCCTCTTCTAAATTTTTAATTAAGCGATAGGCCTCTGTGTAGTTCTCCTGGAACAGATAGGTCTGAATATCCCAGATTTTAGCATCAAACCTGGAGTCCATATCATAAAAGTTCTCTTCTATGTATTCAAACACCTTATGAGCTTCACCGTATTCAGCTTTAAATAGATGGGCCTTCCCGATCACTAAATAAGAGTCATCCACCCAATTGGTCACTTCTCTTTTTTCCTTTCGAATCTTATGGATCATACTATGTTTAGCCACAACCTTCGTCGCTTTTTCAATAGCCTTATCCATCTGACCAAAAATTCCTTTACGATTACTCTCGTCTCCGTATGGAAACACAGATAAAAGTTGACTTAAATCGTCTTTATGTGACGTTTTTAGTGTGAAAATCCCTTGCTCTAAACTTTGATTTGCGTGATAGTAACCGTTGTATCTCGAGTTCACATTGTGAAATGCTCTATTGATCCACGCATTCTTTTCGGTGGAACATGCTAATAACAAAGATGTTACAGCAAAAAACAACAGGTATTTAGATAAACGACTCAGTTCAAATTTATTTGACTCTATAATAACTCCAAAAAAACAAAAATATTTTCAATTGAAGTCCGAAATGCCTGTATTTTGCGATATTTGAGGCTAGATGACAGAGGAAAAGAAGAATAAAAAAATCATTAAGAAGCTCAAGCATAAATATCGCTTGGTGGTAATTAATGACGAAAGTTTTAAAGAAGAGCTTTCTTTTGAGCTTTCTCGACTTAATGTCATCATCGCTTTACTAGGTCTGATAAGCGTTACAGCGGTTATCACTTTTTTCCTAATCACACAGACTCCTGTAAGGAAGTATTTACCAGGAGCGTCGTATGAGGAAATCGGAGAGCAAATCGAGGAACTACAAGAAATTGCAGATAGTTTAGATTTTAAACAGCAAGTAAACGAATTATACATTCAGAATATTAAAGCAATTGCTAAAGGAGAAACTCCTGAAGATCCATTGCAAAAACTATTATCAGATTCTTTAAAAGAAGTTGAATTTAAAAATCCGTCAAGAGAAGATTCGCTATTAAGGAATATGGCGGAAGAGCAAATGCAGAAAGGATTAAGCCTGAAAGAGATTTCTTCTAACTCTGTTGCTAGCTACACCTTTTTCACTCCACTTCAAGGAATGATTTCAGCAAACTATGATCCTGAATTAGGTCATTATGGTGTTGACGTCTTAGCACAGGAAGGAACTGCAATTAAATCAGCTTTAGACGGCGTTGTTGTAATGGCTGAATGGTCTGTTGAAACAGGACACCTACTTTTAATTCAACATAAAGATGATTTGGTAACCGTGTACAAACACAATTCGGTTTTACTAAAAAAACAGGGAGAATTGGTTAGAGCTGGTGATCCTATTGCCATCGTTGGAAACTCCGGTGAAAATACAACTGGACCTCATTTACATTTCGAAATTTGGTTTAAAAACGTTCCGGTTAATCCGGAAAATTATATGTCTTTCTAGTATGAAAAAAACTAAGCTTGTTCTGTTTGCATCTGGAGGAGGTTCAAATGCAGTAAAGATTATTGATCATTTCACTAATCATTCAAATATTGAAGTTATCTCCATCTTTTGCAATAACCCAAGTGCAGGGATTCTAGCTAAAGCAAAAGACTTAAACATTGATACTAAGCTTTTTACTCGAGAAGAATATAAAAATGGAGGTGTGCTAAAAGCTCTTCAAGAGCTTGACACTGATTTTATTGCCTTGGCAGGATTTCTATGGTTGGTTCCTTCAGAAATTGTAAAAGCATTCGATGGTAAAATATTAAACATTCACCCTGCTTTACTGCCGAATTATGGTGGAAAAGGAATGTATGGAATGAACGTACATACGGCTGTTTTTGAAAACAAAGACAAAGAAAGTGGCATTACTATTCATGAAGTAAATGAACGATACGATGAAGGTGAGTACGTTTTTCAAGCAAAAGTTGATGTAAGTTCTTGTAAATCTCCACAAGAAATAGCAAGTGAGGTATTAGCCATTGAGCATCAAAACTTCCCAAGAGTAATTGAAGAATTCATCCAAAATAAAGCTTAATGCAAGTAGTGATTTATACAGACGGTGCAGCTAAAGGTAATCCAGGAAATGGAGGGTACGGTGCTGTTTTAATGTATGGAAAACATAAGAAAGAATTAAGCGAAGGTTTTGTTAGAACAACCAACAACCGAATGGAACTATTAGCTGTTATTGTTGCGCTAGAGACTCTTACTCGACCTGTAAAAGCAACCGTGTATTCAGATTCAAAGTATGTAGTTGATTCTGTAGAAAAGAAATGGGTGTTCGGTTGGGAAAAGAAAAATTTCAAAGACAAAAAGAACGTTGACTTATGGAAACGGTTCTTGAAAATCAATAAAAAACATACTGTAAATTTCGTTTGGGTAAAAGGCCATGCTGGAAATCCATTGAACGAAAGATGTGATCAATTAGCCGTTGCTGCTGCTGAAGGTGGTAATTTGAAAGTTGATAAGGGATTTGAGGGGTAGTAATAATCTATTACTTTCCTCCTCGTAGCTTGGTGAGCGACAGCCGAACCATCTCATAGATATTAATTACTCCTTTGGTTTTGAGCTATTACTCCTATTACAATAAAAACAGATGGTTCGACTACCGCTCACCAAGCTGTGACTTTTATTACCTTTTTTAATAGGCACTTTCATGATAAAAACAAGAAGAGTAAATAGACGATTACCGTCAATATCAATTTCCCTTCAACACAGCTTGGTGAGCGGCAGTCGAACTATCTAATAGAAACTAACTTACTCCTTTTATTTGAAGCTATTCATTTTCAAGTCTTAGAAGTTCAACGAATTCAAAATTTAACTTACTCGTATCTATATCGTGTTCATAGGGATTATGGATCATGTCGTTAATAAATAACTTTTCAGGGTTGAACCTTGATATTAGCCATTCTTTCTTTTTTCGACTCCATCTTTTAATCTGGTGCTCTCGTTCGTAAACATCTTCAAAGGATTGAAACTCCTCATAATAAACACAATAGAAACAATTGTATTTGGATGTAAATTTACTTTGTACAGATTGATGCTCTATTAATCTTCTTGATAGGTTATTTGTATAACCTGTATATAGCATTGTTTTGCTCCAGTTAGTTAGCATGTACACATAAAACTTTTCCATCTTGAAAGGTAAATTGATAGAGTCTATCTATGTGAAAAAATTAGCGAATGATACTTTCAGCTTGGTGAGCGCCAGTCAAACCATTTGCCTGAAATTAACTTACTCCTTTAGTATACAGCTATTACGGCTGTATCAATACGAAACAGATGGTTCGACTGCCGCTCACCAAGCTGTGACTTTTATTACCTTTTTTAATAGGCACTTTCATGGTAAAAACGAGAACAGTAAATAGACGATTAGTCTCAAAATCAATTTCTCAACAGTGCAGCTTGGTGAGCGGTAGTCGAACTATCTAATAGATATTAATTACTCTCTTGGTTTACAGCTATTACCCCTGTATCAATACAAACAGATGGTTCGACTGCCGCTCACCAAGCTGTGTGTTTTTTAACTTTGAATAACCCCTACAAAACAAATAACTCAGAAGTGATGTAATCTATTACAAAAACACCTTTTTTGCTTAATTTTATTCGATTATCATCCAATTTTAAGTCCTTTTGTGACAAAAATAGCTTTAAATCATCTTGAGTGCTTTTCCAGTAAACAGGAAAAACGGTCTCCATTTCTTCGATATTAATACCTGTGTCCAACTGACGAAGACCTAAAAGAATAGCCTCGTTAAATTGGTCTTTTAAACCCAACTCTTCTTGTTCTGTTGGCAGTACAGATGATTGAATTGATTTGATGTATTGTTTATTATTAGCAATATTCCAGTGTCGAAAAGACGATTGGGAGGCGTCCCCTTTTTGGAAGCTGTGAGCTCCTGGACCTATTCCAATGTATTTTACTTGATTCCAATACGAAGAATTATGAACTGCTTTTGATCCTGGTTTCGCAAAATTAGATACCTCATAATGCTGATAACCCATTTCAATTAATCGGTTTCGAACTAGTTTAAACTGACTCAAACAGTCTTCATCTTCCAACTCTAGTAACTTACCTTGTTTCTTCCAACTGCCAAAAACAGTGTTCTCCTCTATGGTTAATTGATAAGCCGAAATATGAGGAATACTAAGCGATTCAATAATATCTAAATTCTCATTTAATTGTTCTGTCGATTGAAATGGAACCCCATAAATTAAATCGAGTGTGATATTGTCAAAACCCACTTCCTTAGCTGTATTCAACCCTTTTAGGGCTTTTTCACTATCGTGGCTTCGGTTCATTTTGGTTAATACTTCATTATGAAAGCTTTGAACACCCACGCTCAATCGATTTACTCCTAAATCTTTCAAACCTTTCAGGTAAACCTTATCTAAATGATCTGGATTAACTTCAACTGTTACTTCTAAAGCTGATCTTAAATACCCTCTTTCTTTGAAATAGGTGAAAAACTTCTTCCACTCCTCAAGAGTTAGCACGGATGGAGTTCCTCCTCCAAAATAAATAGACTGTATAGTATCATCTACTTCACACTCTCTCAACTTCAATTCTGCTAACAGTGCTTCTATTAAATCATTTCGATAAGCAGAAAAGGTGGTTGAAAAATGAAAATCACAATAATGACAAGCTTTATCACAAAATGGAATATGAATGTAAATTCCAGCCATTATTTTGAAAGTACTATTCTGAACGTAGTTCCTTTATCTAATTCCGAAGACTTCACAAATATTTTACCGTTATGATAATTTTCAATGATTCTCTTAGCTAAAGAAAGTCCAAGACCCCAACCTCTCTTCTTAGAGGTGTATCCAGGCTGAAACACTGTTTTAAACTTATTACTTGGTATTCCTTTGCCGGTATCCGTAATATCAACATAAACGTAAGGATGGTTGTCATTTATATCGATAACCAAGCTTCCTTTTCCTCCCATTGCATCTACCGCATTCTTACAAATGTTTTCAATAACCCATTCAAATAATGGAACATTGATAGCCGCTTCAGCATCATCTCCTAAAACGTTGATTCTAACATTCTTTGAAATTCTACCTTCCAAGTATACCGTGAAGTTCTCAAAGACTGCTTTCACATTCGTTGTTTTCAAATCTGGAACCGCTCCAATTTTTGAGAACCTTTCAGTAATGATCTCCAGTCGATTTAAATCCTTTCGAATTTCATCTACCATCTTCTCATCTGTTCCTTTCAACTTCAAATATTCTAACCAAGCGATCAAAGAACTTAAAGGGGTTCCTAGTTGATGAGCGGTTTCCTTAGCCATTCCAACCCAAACCTGATTTTGTTCGGCTTTTCTGCTTGATGAGAAGGCTAAATATGAAATGAATATGAATAAAGCTAAGACACCCAATTGTATGTAAGGATAATAGTTTAATCGAGTCAGTAAAACCGAATCTTGATAGTAAATCGTATTCTCTTTTCCATTAGATAAAGGAAAGCTAATGAAGCGCTGTTCATGCTTCATATCCTCTAAAAGGTCAGCCAAATAATCATCTCGCTTTTTAGAATTGATTTTTGCAGAATCCAGGTTGTTAAAACTGATGATGTGCTCATTTTCATCGACCAGAATAACAGGAATCGTTTTGTTGTTTTGAATGACAGAGAAAATGAAAGAAATATCTCCTTCACTTTTGGTCAACAAGCTCGTTGCTTCCGCCCAAATTTTAACCTTACGCTCTTCTTCTTGCTTTAGTTCTTTTACTAAATCATTCGTGTACCATAAAGACAATATCCCGATAATCACTGCAAATAGAAGCAGCGCTATTTTCCAAACTTGTTTCTTAGAATAAATATTCATTCTCGTGCTTTTACCAATCGTCATCCCACTCTACCTCAATAGTAGGCTGTTCTTCTGTCTTTTCTGGTTTCGACTGTATTAACTTATCTTTTTCTTTATTCTCTTTCTCCTTTTTAACAATAGACTGAAACTCTTCCTTGATTACATTTTTCAAGGCTTTACTCTCTTCAATCAAATCTTTCTTCAACGTATTCATCATGTTCTTTCGATCATACTTTATCTTCGGATCATCCAATGTACCAGTCATCTTTAAAAATAATCGAATACTCGACTGATCGTTTTCTAACTCTCCAAACTCTGAATTCTCTTTTTTCTTAATGGCTCTTTTTGATAATACTTCACTCAACTTAACTACAAAATGATAGTCAATGGTCTCATCAAACCCTTGTTCTCCGCTCAGCTTTACATTCATTGCATTAGAGGCAATATCCATTTCAGGAATATATATTCTTTGATTCTCTATTCTGATGTCATTTTGCAGCTTAGAGAACTTAATATGTTTTAATTCTGAAATTTCAATAAAATCTGAAAGCTCCATCATCATCTCATTATCAATCAGTTCCCCATCTAACACTTCAATATTCCCTAATAAATAGACTTTCTCAATATTTGGATTTAACTGAATATCAAAAGGAATGTAAGTTTCTATTTCTGCCTTAGCCAAACCTCTAATGTGAGTATCTGTCACATAATCTTGTCCGAAATTATTTAAGGATTTAAATAATTTTTGCAGGTTAATATGATCTAAACTGGTATTACTCTTAAAGTCAATCCTTCCCTCATTTCTAGCATCTAACTTCCCTCTAAGTACCATTTTTCCATCGGCTGTCTTCATCGTTAAAGGAAAAAAGAACAACTGTTTCCCTCTAAATGATAAAGATCCACTTACTTCTGTTGCCTCGAAACTCGTATAGGTCATCTTATCAAAATGAGTCGATAGTTTAAATTGCATTTTCTCCGGTATGTAAACCTCTGAACTTCCTTTTCCATCGTCAATCATGAAATCCTCTAATCGAATATGCTTTGACTTCAAATCGGCTTTTAAGCTTACCATTTGATCATCGAAAAGGTGATGTATCGAACCATTCAATTGAATATCACTTTGATTCACCATACCTGCTAAATCCTTCACGTTCAATTGTCCGTTCTTTAAATCAAAATTCCCTGAAAAACCTGCCAATCGATACGGACTACCTTTTTCTTTAAGACTTGCATTTTTAACCTCCCCGTGAAGCTTTAGTTTATCAAAAACCTTTGTCGTTAAATAATCAAGACCAGAACTGTATTCAAAGCTTACCTTATAATTTCCTCCTAGCTCTTCCAAGTTTAAGTCTTTCAACACTTCCTGCAATTGAATTACCTCTCCCTGTGACGTCCCTTTCAAAGCTAACCAAGAGCTATTGCTTAAGCTAAAATCTAGCTCAACTGGCAAGCCTTTATAAACGCCTTTCAACTCTTTTATATCCAATCTCGATTGAGAGGATTTATTCAAATTGGGTATTTTAAATCGACCTTTAAAGCTTAAATCTTTGAACGATAAGCTGTCAGTTTCAAACGATGTATGATCTGTGTTAAACTCATTGTTAATAGATATTACCTCGGCTTTCTTACTAACTGTTCCTTTAGACTTTAATCGTCCACTTACTTGATCAATACTTGCTTGTACCTCTTCGTCAAATCTGTAAATCCACTTCAACTTTTGATAGTTTAAGTCATTGATTTGGTAGTTTAATTTTCCAGTAGTATCACCCCAGTCCCCGTCTATTTTGACATTCATTCCGTTAACCGAAAAGTTAGATTCACTTAAATGAAAACCACTTTCATCAACTTGAATTTCCGAATTAACATATAAGTTTAATGGACGAATATCCTTATTAAAAGCATGAAGATTTAACTTAGAAAACTTCCCTGAAGCATTCACCTTTGTAGACTTCTCTAAAACTTCTAGCTTGAACTCAGCATCATCAACAAATGTGCTTGTTGTACTTCCTGTCTTTACATCTAGGTATTTAAACTGAACTCCCTTTACAACTAACTCTTCTATTTCAAAATCAACTGATTCTTTTGAAGTGGAGTCTGTTTTCCAAACATGGTAATTACTGTTTACACCATCTTCCTTCACGTGAACACTTCCATTCTCAAACCGAATTTCATTGATGGTTATGTCATTTGAAAACAAGTTCATTACATTGAATAGAACATCAATCTTTTCCAATGATAACAAGGTGTCTTTTTTGGCTTGATCTTTACCAAAAGTATAGATGTGGTGAAAGCCTAAACTCGCTTTTGGGAAATTCCTATATACATCTAAGCGCACATCCTTTTCAATGTCTGCAATGTAGATATCGCAGTCCAAATTTTTCTCTAAAACCTGAACGGCCAAGGCTTTTACCTTGTCTTCATAAAAATTGGCTACGATTAATAGAGAAACAAAAAGCGTTATGAGTAAAATCATAACGCCTATTCCTATTTTCTTAAGTAGCTTCATTTATTTATAACGTTCTGAAGGACTTTTAATTACGATAACATTTGTAAGAATTGCACTTCCTGTTCGTTTAAGAATCTCCATTTACCTCTCAGTAAACCTTTCTTCGTTAAACCAGCAAATTCAACTCGATCCAATTTTGTAACACTGTATCCTAATTCTTCGAATATCTTTCTTACAATCTTGTTTCTTCCTGAGTGAATTTCAATTCCAATTTCCTTCTTACTTCCCTTTACAAAAGAGATCGTATCAAGCATCACTGGGCTTCCTTCAATAAATACTCCTTCTTCCAATTTAACTAAATCAGCGTTAGTTAAGTTTTTATCTAAGAATACATGATAGATCTGTTTTACCTGATTTTTCGGACTCGTTAACTTCTTAGTCATCAATCCATCATTGGTTAAAAGTAAAACACCTAAAGTGCTTCTATCCAATCTACCTACCGGAAATACTCGCTCTTTACAAGCATTTGCTACTAAATTCAAAACCGTTCTTCTGTTGAATGGATCATCAGATGTTGCAATAAAATCTTTCGGCTTATTTAGTAAAATATATACATTCTTTTCAGGACTAATTCTTTCTCCACCGTAATGAACAATATCACCAGGCATTACTTTTGTACCTAATTCAGTAACTACTTTTCCATTGATTTCAACGGCACCTGCAGTAATCAAACCATCAGCGTCTCTTCTTGAAGCAATACCTGCATTTGCAATGTATTTATTCAACCTAACTCCTTCACTTGGCTTTGCTGGTCCCTTCTTAACGGATAATCTATTCTTAGAAGGTCTCTTCTTATTTCCACTGAAGTTTTTACCTCCACCTTGGAATGAATCTGATTTACCGTTACCCTTATTACCTTGTCTCATAACCTTCAATTAAACCACGAAGATACGAAAGAAGCTGGTTAAGAAACTTTTGTGAGGGGAAATATCACTGGATTTGAGGGAGATGCGTCATTCTCAAGTGGTAAAACTTGAAGATTTAAGAGGTATAAGCCGTCTAAAACATCATTCGGAACAAAGATCATTTCACTGATCGTACAATCGTTTCTTCGAGTTTTATGGAATCCCCAGAAAGCTTTGTGAGCCAAGAGTTTTCCCCCGTCTTCTTCTTTGTCTACTGATGGCGTATCAATCAATAAATGCTTGATTCCTAAATCGTGAATATACAATGCCGCTTCCTCAGATAAATACGCTGGATTAGCTCCTGTATATTGCTTATTTAATTTATCCTGAGTGTTTGGTAAAGTTCTTATGATTAAGGCTTCTGGTGTCCCTAAATCAACCTTAGAACTTATATGTTCTTTACTAATTACTAAATCTCCGTCCTTTTGATCAGGGTTTATGCTAATCAATTGAGCACTGATTAATGGATCAACTTCAATGTCTTTTATCGATTCATTTTCCTTTGTAATATGACCCAGACATTCGGTATGTGTTCCGTTTCCGTGTGGATTCAGTTTGATATCGAAAAAATTAACCGATGAGCCTGATGCTACCGAACCTACAAAATCACCCATGGTAAATGGTTTCTTTTCTATTGGTGGAACATACCAAGCATTTACGTGATCACCTCCTGTAATAAATGGAATAGCCAAAGAATGGTATTTCTTTAAACTCCATTCAAATTGACCTTCAGGAAGATGAACTATTTGCTTCATTATTTCTTAGGAAATAATTTCTTTTGGAAAAATAGGATGATACCTACTCCTGTTGAAATAGCTGTATCGGCTACGTTAAAAACAGGACTAAAAAACAAGAATGAGTCTCCTCCCCAAAATGGAAACCAGTCAGGAAAGTGCCCTTTAAACATTGGAAAATGCAACATATCCACTACGTTTCCATGAAACCAATTTGAATAACCTTGTGTAAAGCCATCTTGAGTAATGAACTTCGCTGGTTCTCCGTTGTAGATACTACTTTCAAACCATAATCCATAAAAAGTTGAATCGATAATATTTCCTAATGCTCCAGCAAAAATCAAAGCAATAGAAACAATATACAATTGGTGTTCTTTCTTAGTAATGATTCGGTACAAGTAATACCCAAGTGCAGAAACAGCAACAATTCTGAAAAGACTTAAAATGATTTTCGCATTAGGTATAGGAAGTTTAGCTCCAAAAGCCATTCCTTCATTTTCCAAGAAACTTAATCTGAACCAAGTTCCTAGAACGTTAACCTCTTCTCCATATAAAAAGTTCATTTTGATATAGAACTTCGAGAATTGATCAACGAGTAAAACTAAAAATACGATTAGGAGTGCTTTCTTCATCTTTGTTTGTCTGTACACAAAAATAGAATAATCAAGGGATTTTCAATCAACAACAGGTCATTTACCTCATCAACGTGATGTTACCCGTTTTGTTACCAGTACCTCCATTTTCATAGTATTCAACGGTAATCGTATAAATAAATACTTCTACGTTTTGTAATTCTCCTTTATACGTGCCGTCCCAACCTTGAGTAATATCAGTTGTTTCAAAAACTAATTCTCCCCATCTGTTGTAAATTTTAAATTCTAACAAGTTCTTAATTCCCCATCCATCAATGGTTACCAAATCATTTACACCATCTCCGTTAGGAGTAAACATATCTGGAACATCAACAGTAAATTCAGGGTTCACACAGATAATATAATTCTCTTCAGAAATATAACATCCAAGCGTATCAGTTACGGTAAATACATACGATGGATCTTGTAAAGGTCTTACTGTTTGAACCGCACAATCTGTACATTCTAGATAAGTTGTGTCACCATTTAACCAAGAATATTCATAGCCTTGACCATAATCTTCTCCAATTGTCAACTCCTCTCCGATAATAATACAAGTGTCAATTAATGGAATACTTAACTGTGAGTAAATGGTTAATGTAACATCCTCTGTGCTTACACAACCAAGTGTATCCACTCCAGTAACGGTATAAATGGTTTGATGATTCACAGCTCCACAAATAGGTGAGTCAGTTGAATCTCCATCCATTATATATTCTTTAGGCTCCCATGAGTAGGTATCTGCTCCTGTTACATAAAGTCTAGCTTCATCTCCATCACAAGCTGCAGTATCATTGGCAACGATTTCAGGTAGACCATAGACTATATATGTTCGAGTCATCGTATCAATACATCCAGCTGCAACGTTCTCGATTATCAGAGATACATCATAAGAACCTTCAGTAGAATAAGTTTGAGCCGCTGGAGATGAAACTGACGATGTTTGTCCGTTTCCAAATTCCCATAAGTAGGAATCTGCACTAACCGAAGAATCAACAAAGGCTATAGCAGTCTCTAAGCAAATTAAGGAATCTACAGAGCCAAAGTTTGCGTAAACTTCATGTACCGCTAAGTCTTGACTTACAACACTTGGACAAACAGAATCTTCCCCCCACATTAAAAGCTGAATTATTGTTTCTCCGTTTAGCGGAACAAAATCATATGAGTCACTGGCTTGTCCTTGTTGTCCACTGATAATGTTTCCATTTCCGAAATCCCAAGCAAAGAAAGTTACATCAGAACTATCTACTATTTGAACACTAATTTCATCCCCTATACAAATCACATTTTCATCCATAGTAAAGTTTGCGATTGGTCCAATTATACTCAAATCAATAGTTGCGGTATCTTTACATCCGTAAGTTGTTTCCGTTATTAATGAAACCGTATAATCTCCAGGTAATTCATAGATAGTACTTACACTTTCATTTGGTAAAACAGGACTACCTGTTCCCAAATCCCAAACTCTAGATATGAACGGAAATGTGCTATCAGCAGGACTAAATTCCGTTAAATCTGTGAACTCTACTGCAGCAGGGTAACAAATAAATCCACTTACATCTCTATCTGCTTGAATACTTGAAACTGGATATTCTTGAAGTCTAGCATAGTCTTCATAAATTCGTGTTCTGGTACAACCATTTGTATCTACAACATTAATTGTGATATCAAAATCTCCTGCTTCATCGAAGGTATGATAAACTATTGACGACATTGAATTGTCCGTTTCCCCATCTCCAAACTCCCAATCCCATGATGCTAGAGCTCCGGTTCCGTTTATTCTATATCTAATCGAATCATTTTCACATACTGAATTATCAGAAAGAATACTAACACTTACAGAAGGAACAATAGGAGTAATAACAACCTCAGCATCATCCGAACAACCAAACTCATTTGTAATAGTCAATCTCGCTGTATAAGTTATACTGTCTTCTTCTATATATAACCCACTAGTATTTTGAGTCGCCGTTACTGTTCCATTTCCTAACTCCCAGTTCCAGTTTGTAATAGTTGCCGAAGAAGTTGAAGCATCAATAAAATTAATGGTTAAAGGCATACAACCAGTTAAAGTATCTGTCGTGATTATCGCTTCTGTTTCATAAACAATAAAATCATGATCCAAAGTGTCTCTGCAACCATTAACATCTGAAACAATTAATCTAACAGAGTTTGGGCCAACCGCTGATGGATCATAAGTAAAAACTGGACCTCCAGTATAATAAACAGGAGGAACATTATCACTTATCCATGTGTAACTTGGGTAACAACCAGTATAAACATCTTTACTTGCTGAAGCATCAAAATTATAAGCTACATTCTCACATGCAGTGGTATCTTCGCTAGCAATGTTTGCTTGAATATCTCTTACAGCCACCAAAATACTATCGGTATGACTAGGACAAACATTCCCTGTGTTTTCTGCCTCTAGATAGGCCCAATAATTACCTGACGAACTAAAAGTAAAAGCTCTGCTTACATCAGCAGTCATTGGTAAAACTGTTTCATCAATGGTGAATGTCCATTGATCAGCACCCTCCATTTTACCTTCAAAAGTATAATCATAAGGATTAGAGCAATCATAAGAATAAGTTAAAAAGGACTTTGGTCCTAAAACCTCAACAGCATTACTAACAGTCGAACTTGACTCACAACCATTGTAAACAGTAGTCAAAGTAACATCATGAAAACCTAACTGAGTAAATGCTCCTGTTGCTAATGAATCTTGAGGACAAGCGCTAAACATATCATTATCACTAGTATAGTGATAGTAATCAATATTTGCATCAGCATCAGGTGTAGTACTTTCAAACGTAACCTCATCACCTCTACATATTTGATTAGTACTTACTGTAAAAGATGGTACTATAGGCTCTCCAACCTCGATAACAATCGTATAATCATCATCTGAACACCCTGTTTGTTCCACAACATCAACAGTGACGGTATAGGTTCCTGGTGTTGTAAACGTATGAGTCGGGTGTCTATCTGTACTAGTGCTGCCATCATCAAAATCATAAAACCAAGAAACGATTGGCTCATTTGATCTAGTTGAATCTCTAAAATTAACAGTTAACGGAGCACAACCTTGGTAAACATCAGGTTGAACAAATGCAGATATTGGATTTAACGTACTTCTATGTTCCACTGTATCAGAACATCCTAAACTTGAAGAAGCCGTTAATATGGTTACTATTTCATACGGATCATGCACCGTATACCTATTGGTATCTATGAAGAAACAATGCGTTACATTTTCTCCATTATCAACTTGAAAATCATGCTCAAAATACCAGTTAAACTGACTTGCATTGGCAGATGATGTTTGCTGAAATGTTTGACACATTGGGTTTTCACAAGAGAAAATTGGTGAAGACGTAAATTCTGCAACTACTTCTTGAACAAATATGGTAATTGTAGTATCATCTGAACACCCTAAAGCTGTATTTCTTGCTATCAAATTTATATCATATGAACCCCGTACAGGGTATGTATATCCAGGATTTCCACTTGTGGAAGTTTGCCCATCTCCAAAATCCCAAGTATAACCATTCGCTCCAAGTGACGAATTAAATGGATTTAATTCATCCCCTAAACAAATAGAATCTGGTATTGAAAAGTCCGCTGTTGGATTACCAATATTAACTGTACGCATTAATGAATCTTGACAACCTAAGTTATCTGTTACAATAAGTTTAATTGGAAAAGTTCCTATTTCTGTATAGGTCTGATCGGGAGCATTAGTTGCTGAAGAAACGACACCGTTTCCCATATCCCATAAGTGAGAAATATTATTCGTGCCACCGTTTCCATTAACAGAGTTGTTGGTGAACCCTACGTTCAGGGGTGGTTCACATACCGACAAACTCGTTGGATCCGTGGTAAAACTAGCGTCCGGACTTACATTCGCTGTAATATACTGTGGCATAACCAATGCAGAATCACATCCATTACTATCTGTTACAATTAAAGAAACGGTAAAGGTACCTGCTAAAATATACGTATAGCTTGGATCCTGAATACTATCTGCTCCTCCGTCACCGAAAGTCCATTCCCAAGATTCTATTCCACCACCGGAAGTCGAGTTATCTTCAAAATCAACTGTGAATGGAATACAACCCCTTAAACTACCTGGAACTGTAAAATTTGGACTTGGTTTACCGTAAACCGTTATTAATTGTGTTTCTGTAATTGGAGTTCCATTGTCGTTTCCTTTAAGCACTACTGTATATTCTCCTGGTAATCCGTATGAATGATCTGGGTTTACATCTGCTGATGAAGCTCCATCACCAAAATCCCATAGAACATCGGTCAATACTCCATTAACATCAAAAGTTACATCCGACAATGGTGCACAACCTGTAGTATCACTTACATCAATATATTGAGCTTTTATTGATGGAATTAATACCATCAAAAACAACAATACAAGGAAATTAATTGCTCTCATTTAAAATATACCTGAGACAAAAATGACTTAATTATTTGGATAACAAAAAAATATGTTAAAATTTGTCAAAAGGAGAAAGGCCAATTTATAGTGAAAAACATCAGATTAATCGTTATTTTTTTATCGTTTGTAGGATTTTTAAAATCTCAGAATATGCATTCTGGTGCCATGAATGGTATTAATGATTGTGCTCCAAAAACTATTTCTTTAGCTATTCATATAGTTAATGACAGTTTATTCGAAAGAAAGCTAAGCGACGCTAGTATAAATAGAGATATCGATAGTTTAAACGCCCATTTCGCTCCTATATGCTTGCAATTTCAAATATGTGAAGTAAACGATATAACTCATAATCGCTGGGCAAGGATGATTAAAGGAGTACGAGATTACGAAATCGCAGACCTCTATGATAGGCCCAATATGATTAATATCTATTTCACTGATAGTATTGATGGAGAACCCCTTGGATACGCCCCTTTAGGAGATACAATTATACCCTCTATAAGCGATCTTAGAGATGCTATATTTATTCAAAAATACAGTGGGTACAATACAATAATTCATGAATTCGGACATTATTTTGGTTTGTCACATACTTTCGAAACAGATAACGGAGTAGAATTAGCAGATGGATCAAACTGCGAAACAGCTGGAGACAAGATTTGTGATACGCCTGCCGATGACAATAGCGGAACAGTTAATCGTTTTTGTGAGTTTGAAATGACCAACACTGATGCTAATGGAGATTATTACACTCCAGATATTTGCAATCAAATGGGTTACTATAGTGTGTGCAGTTACAAACGATTTACCATAGGTCAGTACAACAGAATGCTAGAAGTAGCATTAAAAGGAAGGTCTTATTTGTGGTAAAAGTTATAAAAATATTACTGTTTCTTATTGCTGGAGTATCACTTCAAGCACAGGATATCCATTTCACTCAATATCAATTTTCTCCTCAAAATTTAAATGCAGCTAATACTGGTCGATTTGATGGAGATTGGAGAGTTGTTGGTAATTATCGTTCTCAATGGGGATCTATTCTTGAGAATGCTTTTAGCACAACTGCTTTAGCATACGATAAGCAATTTGACATTTTGGGTCATCACGTAAGTGGTGGTTTACAATTTGATTACGATAATGCAGGAACTGGTCAATTAACAGTTGCTAAATTAATGGGGTCTGCTGCTTATCATAAATCTATAGGAAAAAACAAATTTAGCTTGGGTATTCAGGGAGGTTGGACCAATAAGCGTGTTGACTTTTCTCAAATGTCATTGCCGGATCAATTTGACATGTCTACCGGTGGATTCGAATCTACATACACAAGTGCTGAATCTTTTTCAAATCAAAGTTTCTCTTTATTTGACTTAAACACTGGGATTTATTGGTCGAATCAAATCAACTCTAAATGGGAGCCTGAAATTGGATTTGCAGCTCATCATATTAATACGCCTAAAGAATCCTTTTTCAATGGAGATAATGTAATCGAAATTAGAAATGTTTTTAATGTGGATGTCAACTATCAAATGGACAGTGTTACGGTTTTCACTCCTAGTATGATGTTAATGGGACAGAACAAAGCACAAGAATGGCTTTTAGGAGCAAGAGTTGAAAAGTATCTTGAAAAAAACGAAATGGATATCAGAAGTGTTTTCGGAGGGGTTAATTACAGAAACGGACTTGGAAGAAATCATGATGCATTTGCTTTAATACTGGGTAGTAAGATTAAAAAATACCAAGTTGCGTTAAGCTATGACCTTAATGTATCTGGTCTTTCAGATTACACGAATTATAGAGGAGCATTTGAAATTTCTGTCATTTACATTTCAGAGCGAATTTTACCTAATCTTTTAAATATACCTTGTGAACGTTTCTAAGCTAGTCATCTTGTTTATGGCAATCATCGGCTTGGCTAATGCTCAGGTAGTTGATTCAGCTATCGTGGATTTAAAACCTAAACAGGTATATAAAGCGGGTAAAAAAGCGGAGATTGCAGGAGATTTTTATGCAGCAAACGAGTATTACAAGATAAGTGCAGAGAAAAAAGAAGAACACTGGAAATCATTTTCGGGTGTCGCTAGAACCTATTACTTCGCTAGAGATTATGAGAATGCTGAACTAGCATATCGTGCGTTTTTTCAAAAATGGCCAGAAGATGGTTTGATGGAGCATTTCTACTACGGATTTACACTTCAGCATCTTCAAAAGTACGCTGAAGCATCTGATCAATTTAAAAGATTCAAGAAGATTTACGATAAAAGAGATGCGAAAGCCATGAAGAAAATGGCTCGTATTCAGATGCTAGCTTGTGATAGTGCCAGCAGCGTTTTGAATCGAAGTCAAAAGATCCATATTCAGAATGTTGGAGGAGAAATCAATAAAGCTCACATGGATTATTCTCCAATTCCAGTGAACGATTCTACATTCTATTTTATATCTGTTCGAACAGATACTATTATTTATAAAGTGAAAGGTGACTCTAGTCAAACTATTCCTAAAAGGACTGTTTACGAAGCAAAGAAAAAGTCAGGAACAGAACTAGGGTGGGAATTTATTGAAGAAGTTGATGCACCATTTAACATGGATGAAATTCAAACCAATAATGGTTGTTTTGATCTAGATAGCAGCTTCTTTTATTACACGCTTTGTGAGCCTAACTGGAAAAATAAAATGATTTGTGCTTTATGGAGAGTTGAATACTTTGGAGCAAATGATTGGGGAACACCAGAGAAATTGCCAGAACCAATCAATCTTAAAGATTATACAACAACCCAACCTACGATTGGAGTTGAATCTAAAAAAGGATATACTGCTGTTTACTTCATTTCTGATCGTCCAGGTGGAAAGGGAGGAATGGATCTTTGGGTTTGTATTTATGACGCAAAAAAACAGCTTTGGAAAGAAGCTAAAAACTGTGGAGCGAAAATTAACTCTGTAGGAAATGAAATGTCTCCGTATTGGGATGATTCAACAAAAACAATGTATTTCTCTTCTAACGGATATCCTGGTGCTGGAGGTTTAGACATCTATAAAAACAAAGGCCAAATAAAGTCTTGGAGTAAAGCTATAAACCTTGGAGCTCCTTTTAACTCAAGCTATGATGACTTGTACTATACCAAAAACCAAGATAGAGAAAGCGGGTATTTCGTATCGAACAGACCAGGTGCTGTTTCTGTAAAAGGACCTACTTGTTGTGATGACATATACTATTATCAGCCAGTTAAAAACGTAAGTGTATTTGTAACTGGGGAAGTTCTTTCCATGATTAAAACGGATAGTACAGATGCCGAAGAAATGGTTTCTTTAACCGGTGCAGAATTGAAAGTGTTTGAAATCAAACAAGACACCTCTATTTTGATTAAAACGATACAAACTGACGCAGAAGGAAAGTATGTTTTAGAAGATTTAGAAGCAGATAAAAAATATAAAGTAGTAGCTGAAAAAGACGGATTCCTTAAAACTTCCACTAATGTAAACACCAGTGGTGTGACTTACTCAGAAACACGTGAGGCGAATATTTTTGTAAACAAAGAAGATGAGCCTATTGTCTTGAAAAACATCTATTACGAATTTGATAAGGATGTTTTAACGCCAGAATCAAAAGCAACTATAGATACTACATTGATGCAAATCTTAATTGATAACCCATTAATCATTATCGAGATTGGATCTCATACAGATAGCAAAGGTTCAATGGCATACAACGAAGATCTGTCTAGAAGAAGAGCTATAAGCGTTGTTGATTATCTAATTTCTAAAGGTATTCCTGATGCAAGGTTAAAAGCTAAAGGATATGGTGAAACTGATCCTATTGCTCCGAATAAAAATGCAGATGGGACAGATAATCCTGAAGGAAGAGCTAAAAACAGACGTACAGAGTTCAAAGTGATCGGTGAACTAGAGAAGGAACTTATCATGGAATCAGGTTTCACAGGAAGTACAATCGAAGAAGAGAATAAGTAAAATAAATAGGGGCACAACTCTTTTTACTTTTGCAGCTTGGTTAGCTCCGTCGAACCATCTGCTAAAAATTAGAATACTCTTAAATCATATATTAAATATTGAAGTTGCGGTGATACAAACAGATGGTTCGACTTCCACTCACCAAGCTGTGATTTGCTAGGAAATAAATAGGGGACGCAACCCTAATTAGGGTTGCGTCCCCTATTTATTTAAAACTCAATCTTAAACGTTGTCCCTACACCAACTTCCGATTCAAAAGATATACTAGCTCCCATTTGTTCTAGAATACTTTTTACCATTGCTAAACCAAGACCACTCCCTGAATTCTTAGTTGTAAAATTTGGAACGAAAATCTTCTTTGACGTCTCATCGTCTATTCCGTGTCCGTTATCCTTAAAAGTAACTACAACCTTACCTTGATCAAAATCAAGTTTATCAATACTGATAGTCAACTTACCATCGTTATCACAAGCTTGAATAGCGTTTTTAATCAAGTTGTTAAAGACCCTTGTCAGTTGATCTTTATCTGCTTTTAAAGGAATATTTTCTATCCCAATATTAAATTCAATATCGATCTCATTTTGATACAAAGAAGAAGTCGTTTCCAAGGTTTTAATCAAATCAATCTCCTCCATTTTGGCATCTGGAAGCTTAGCAAAGCTGGAGAATTCACTTGCAATATTTGATAAGACATCAATTTGCTCCACCAAGTTTCTACTCATTCCTTTCAATCTATCCTTAAAGTCAGCACTGCTAGGATCTGCCGTCATTTCAAAATGCTGAATGGATAATTTCATAGGAGTCAATGGATTTTTGATTTCATGAGCCACTTGCTTAGCCATTTCTTTCCACGCTCCTTCCCTTTCACTTCTTGCCAATTTATCAGCACTATCCGCTAATTCTAACAACAGCTTATTGTATGCTTTAATAAGTTGACCAAACTCATCGTTACCTTTCCATTCCAGTAAATCATTCCCTCCATGCAGCGAAAGTGTTTTAAACTGCTCTTGAATCATTCTAATTGGCCTGGTCAGTCTTTGGTATATGAACAAGGTTAAGATGGTTCCTAAGACCATTAAAAAGACGTATATGTTAATTATCGTAACCAAGAATTGGTTAACCTGATTTTGTAAGACGTTTTGCTGAGAGAAATACGGTAAGTTCAATACAGCCATAACTTGATTATCATCGTTTGTAAATGGAACGTATACAGACAAAAACGATAATTCTCCTATGTGCTCTTTATGTGTAAATGAAGATCGATGCTCCCTTAACACTTGCTCAAAAGCAGTCGGATCTATTTTAGTTGAAATCAACCCTTCATTGTACAATTTCGGTTGAGATGAAGCTATAAGGTTTCCATTCAAATCAAACAAATTGATATCTGTAAAAAAGACTTTAGAGAATATAATCATCAAATATTGAATGTATTCCTGATCTTCAACTCCTAAGCTAGTCTCTCCACCAAGTTTATGCTCTAATTCTATTTGTACTGATTTAATCTTCTCTTTAATCGCAAACTTATTCTTTAAATCATGTTGTTCTACCAAGTAGTAAATGGTTCCTGAAGCCACTAGGACTAAGGAGACCATCAAAATCCCAACCATGGATATTTGCATTCGTGATTTAAAATCCAATTCAACTTTATCCTTTTTAGAAAACAACCACCAAATCAAATAGAACAATCCAAGTATCAAACTTAACCAGCAAAACTGATAAGAAAAAGACGTTACTAATGACTGCAATTCATTCGTTTTCTTAGAAATCACCATGGTTTTTCCTTCTCCGTGATGATGAACCAAATGAGAATATCCATCTAAACTTATCTCCTCTAAATCTTTACTTGATTTAAAAGCAATGGGTAATTGATAATGAAAATCATAATCACCGAACTGATCAATCAACTCATCCTCGAAATATTTAGCATATGAATAACCAGATAAATGGGGTTTCGTTTGATTCTCTTTATCCGTTAATAAATCTGGAAACCCTAGACCCTTTTCATCAATCTTCGAATCAAGTTCCAAGGCCAATCTTAAATCTCCTCCAAGATTGAACTCCATTAAGTATGCGCTAATTCCTTCCACATTTTTAATGAACCATAGAAAATCACTCAATTTCTCTCCCGATTCATTCACTTGTTGGTCGAAATACTCATGACAAGCTACTACCTGATCATCAGGCTGAACTAACATAGAATCACCTTTATAAAAAGCAGTGGCTCTTACTTGGAATTTACTCCAGTATGAAGCAAAATAGTTACTGTTAAAATGCTCGGTTAACGCTTCCTGATTCTCCCATGGATTAGATGCTAATACACTAACCTTATCATCTTTCAATATCAATGAATCTATATCTTGAAGGACACTCTCAATAAGCAAGTCTCTTTCATTTGCATGTTGTAATATATGTTCTTTACGCTCTTTAATTTCTTTCCTCGTGCTTACTGATTCTCCCACTAAAGCAAGTACAATACTGTACATAAAAGTTGCGAAGAGCACAAAGCTTAAAGACTTTCTAGTGTATATAAATAATTGAATAGATAGGTGAATTAATACCACCCAAGCAGCTAAACAGATGTAAAACAAAACACTGTTGGAGTCAAAACTAAGTAAGCTTCCAAAATCAGTTAATACACTGTTATTCAGTATTAAACACCTGATTTCCCAAATGGATAAAATAACCATTGGTATGGCCAGCCATTTTCGACGAAATTTTTCAGGTAACAGAAGTAACAACACAATAAAAAAAATGGCCATAATCAAGTGTATGCAATAAGCAGACCACAAGCCATTAGATTCTTTCACTACTTTCTGAAAGTATATTTTACTTTGATTTTCTGATGATAAACTCTCCGACCCGGAAATACTATCGCTTAAAATGATCCATTCACCACTTATACCAAAAAGGGGACTAATTTCATCATTTAAATAATCATTGTGATAATTGAAATGCTGATAAATTGGAATAGCTGTATATGCAAACTTTTCATCTAAACTATCTACGATGATCTCATACCAACCATTGGATAATCTATAAAATCCATTGCTGTAGATTCTGGCTGGATTAACAACACTCGTGTTCCAAAAACTTAAAACTCCATTCTCCTCTACAAAATGATACAAAGCACTTTCATTCTTTTCCAGGTAATCTATCCGCTCTTCTTTAGTGTTCCGTTTTAATAAAGCGTGATTTACCTCATGACCTGCTTTTTCCAGGAACAGCAAACTTTCTTGTGCCTTCTCCAGCTTTGTATGTCCAAAAACAGTCATTTGACCTAGGGCCAAAAACAAAAAGAGTAGAAAAGATTGCATCTGTTTGATATTCATAAGAATAATTGAAATTTACCTATAATATTTAATAATCAATTAAAATTGTACCTTAATACTAATGAACACGCTAGGTAAAACAGGTCAGATTATTAGCCATATAATACCATGGGTAATTATAATACTTGGACCCATTTCTAAGGTGCTATTCCATCCTGAAGCTCAAATGTAACATCGTTTATTTGCGCTATTGGTTATGGTCATGCATTTAGCTGGATTTTATCTAAACCAATCTTTGTTTGTTCCTAAGCTTTTATTCAAGCGAAAGTTCTTACTCTACGGTATTAGTCTTTCCGCTTTAGTATTAACAGTATTCATAAGTACAAATGTTATTCAAGGATATTTATTCGGACCAATGAAACCAGAGCTGATTGGAATGAGTCCTGTTCTTATTCCTCCAAATTTTGCAACAGCTGGTTTGGTTTTATTAATGGCATTGGGTGTTGCAGCAAAAGCTAGTCAAAAGTGGTTAGAACAAGAAAAGCAACACGAACAAGTTAAAAACGAACAGATTCAAACAGAATTAGCTTTCCTGAAAAATCAAATCAGTCCTCACTTTTTCTTTAATACACTTAACAACATCTACGCTTTAATAGACGGTAAGCCACAAAAAGCACAAGACATTACACACAAGCTTTCGAAATTGATGCGCTATTTGTTGTATGAAAGTGACAAACAAAAAGTAACACTGGGAAGAGAAATAAGTTTCTTGACAACCTACATCGATTTAATGAGGGTTCGCTTACCGGAAACGGTAAACATCCATTTTGATCATGGATCTAAAATGGATAACACAGAAATACTATAATACTCCCATCCGTAGGACAACTTTTCCTTAATTCTTAATTGTTTAGCCAACCATTTTTGCATGATACTTTTGATCTGGAGGAATACTTCCAATTTCAGTATGTCGGCATCAGTGGCGTATTGATGACTATTGACGATTGTTTTATGCAACTCATTGAAGGACCTAAAGAAGCTGTTCACGACTTATACTACAAAACAATTTTTCACGACGATAGACACGTTCGTTTAAAAATAATTACAGAAGGAGCTATTGAAAAAAGAGATTTCGCTAAATGGGAAATGGGGATTAAAATTCTTGATGGGAAAGATGGTAATGAAGAAGAAATTCTTGATTTAAAACACCGTATCAATGAAGAGGAAGATTTAACCCTTCAAATCCTACAATACTTTTATGAAACAGGTGAAGTAGAGCTTGACGGCTTTTGGAAAAGCTTGAATAAATAGATTGCTAAAACTAAGATTAAGCCAAAAAAAAGCCTCGACCTTTGGTCGGGGCTTTCAATATTTAATTCAAACTTCTACTATAAGTCAAACTTAATTCCTTGAGCTAATGGTAACTCAGTTGAATAGTTGATTGTATTTGTTTGTCTTCTCATGTATACTTTCCAAGCATCTGATCCAGACTCACGTCCACCACCAGTTTCTTTTTCACCACCAAAAGCACCGCCAATCTCAGCACCAGAAGTTCCGATGTTTACGTTAGCAATACCACAATCAGAACCTTCAGCAGATAAGAAAGCTTCCGCTTCTCTTAAGTTGTTAGTCATAATAGCAGATGATAAACCTTGAGGCACATCATTTTGAAGAGCGATTGCTTCGTCAAGTGTAGAATACTTCATTAAGTATAATACTGGAGCAAATGTTTCATGTTGAACGATTTCAAACTTGTTATCAGCTTCTGCGATAGCAGGCTTAACATAACATCCTGACTCGTATCCAGCACCTTCTAATACTCCACCTTCAACAACGATGTTTCCACCTTCAGCAACAACTCTTTCAAGAGCAGACTGATATTGTGCAACAGCATCCGTATCGATTAATGGACCAACGTGATTGTTCTCATCTAAAGGATTTCCAATTTTCAATTGAGTATAAGCTTTAGCTAAAGCATCTTTTACTGTATCGTAAACTGACTCATGAATAATCAATCTTCTAGTTGAAGTACATCTTTGTCCTGCCGTTCCGATAGCACCAAATACAGCACCTGGTACAACGATATTTAAATCCGAGTTCTCAGTAATAATGATTGCATTATTTCCTCCAAGCTCTAATAAAGATTTACCTAATCTTGCTCCAACAGCAGCACCAACTAATTTCCCCATTCTAGTAGAACCAGTTGCAGAAACTAAAGGAACTCTCTTATCAGCAGTCATTAACTGACCAATCTTGTAATCTCCAATGATTAAACCACAAAGTCCTTCAGGACAATCGTTAGCTTTCAATACATCAACCATGATGTTTTGACAAGCAACAGCACATAAAGGAGTCTTTTCAGAAGGCTTCCATACACAAGAATCTCCAGAGATCCATGCTAAAGCAGTATTCCAAGCCCAAACAGCAACTGGGAAGTTGAAAGCAGAAATAATTCCAACAACACCTAGTGGATGATATTGCTCATACATTCTATGCTTAAATCTTTCAGAGTGCATTGTAAGACCATGAAGTTGTCTAGATAATCCAACTGCGAAATCACAGATATCAATCATCTCTTGAACTTCTCCAAGACCTTCTTGGTAAGATTTACCCATTTCAAAAGAAACTAGTTTACCTAATGCTTCTTTCTTTTCTCTTAAAGCTTCACCAAACTGACGAACCATTTCTCCTCTAACTGGAGCTGGAACCATTCTCCATGAAGAGAAAGCTTCTTTAGCTTTAGAGATTACTTTTTCGTAATCGTTTGCGTCACCACAAGTTACTTTACCAATTAATTCACCAGTAGCTGGAGAATAAGACTCGATAACTTCACCGTTAGCAGGTAAAAACTCACCTGTTGCAACTCCGCTATTTAATTCTTTGATCCCTAGTTCTACTAGAGCTTCTTTGATACCAAATGAATTGGCAGTTAAAACTTCAGACATATCTATTGTTTTTTTCTTTTCAGACTATATCAAAGATAAGGCTATTAGCGGGATTAAAAAAACAAGGAAGATGTGGGATTACGGTTTCAAAGCCGTATTACTTGTAGATAATTGAGCTAATGGTTGTTTGATCGCGAATTTAAAGATGGAAGTATTCTTCTATCATATATTTCAACCGGATATGATGGAAATAAAATTGGATGCGTTCCGGACGCAACCCTTAAACCTCTACAAATAATATTCCCTCTTGATTTGCTGCTGCTCTTGCCATAAAAGGAGTGTTAAAACTCACTGCTGGAATCCCATCTTTGTCTATTAAAATGACTCCTCCCAAGCCATCAACTTCATCTGCTAATTTCTGAATGGCTCTATCCGTTGATTCTTTCGCTGTTTTTTCGAACTCTATTCCGTCCACAGCTGTTTTTGCCATTAAGACTTTCATGATTGATTCTCCCCATCCGGTTGTACTCGCTCCTGCATAGCTATTGGCGTAGGCTCCAGATCCAACCAATGGTGTATCACCAACTCTACCAGCCATTTTATTTGGTGTTCCTCCTGTTGAAGTCGCACAAGCTATATTTCCTTCTTGATCAAAAGCAACAGCTCCAACGGTTCCCATTTTACTCGGTTTATCAAAAAATCGCTTTGCGCTGATATGACCATTCTCCAACAATTCATTGTACCTATCCAACTCTCTTCCGGTTAAAAGCTCTTCCGGTTTAACCAAGTTCACACCTTGATTTTTTGCAAACCTACTTGCTCCTTCTGAGGCTAGCACACAATGCTCTGTTTCTGTTCGAACTAGATTTGCTAAGCCCACCGGGTTTTTCACATCTTTAACAGCTAATACCGATCCCAACGAAAGGTCTTTACCATTCATGATTATTGCATCCAGTTCCACTTCACCTTGATCGTTCAAAAAAGCCCCTGTTCCTGCATCAAATGTTGGGTCGTTTTCTAAATACTTCATCGCTTCTAGACATGCGTCTATAGCACTTCCTTTATTGGAAAGGACTGCAATGCCTTTTTTCAAGGCATTTCTTACTCCTTTTTTGTGTGCTTCGTGATATTCAACGGGTATATCCCAAGCTCCACCGTGGACAATGATGGTATATTTCATGCTTTTACTGTTTATATGGCTACTGTTTTGGGGCGACCGCAAGACTAGCCCGAAAATAATATAATTCCTAATTTTAAAATCAAGAAAACAAGGAAATGAATTGGGTAAACGGACAAGCAATAAGAGGAAGTGAAAAACTAATCGATGTTAAGGACAAATATTCTGGAGATATAATCGAATCCGTAAATTTTCTGAATGAAGAAGAAACAGAAAGTTGTGTGAATTCATCAGTAAAAGCTTTTGAAGCATATCGTAATTTCTCTGTTGGTCAAAAAGGACGTTTATTAGAAAATCTTATTGCTGTTTTTGAAAAAGAACAAGAAGGTTTCATTCGGCTCATTGTTAAAGAAGCTGGTAAACCCGTTTCATATGCGAAAGGTGAAGTAAGCAGATGCATCGCGACCATGAAAACCGGTTTGAGAGAATTGTACGCTAACTCTGGAGAAGTGGTAAATATGGATTTTGGGGCTGGTTCAGGTAAAACTGCTTTTACAAAGCGTTTTCCGATAGGACCTGTTCTTGCTATTTCACCCTTTAATTTCCCTTTGAATTTAGCCTTACATAAAATTATTCCAGCCTTGGTTGCAGGTTGCAGTATTGTCATTAAGCCAAGTCCTTATGCACCACTAAGTAGCTTACGATTTGCGCAGCTAGTCTCAGTAGCAGGTTATCCCCCTGGTGTTGTTAACGCGATTTTATGTTCTAACAATCTATCCGAAAAATTAGTGAAAGATGAGCAATTTAAACTGCTGTCATTCACGGGTAGTGCGGAGATCGGTTGGATGCTAAAATCAAAAGCTGGTAAAAAGAAAGTAACCTTAGAACTTGGTGGAGATGCAGCGGTATATATTCATGCCGATGCAGATTTAGACTTGGCTGCTAAGCTTACCGCAATTGGAGCCTTTTTATATGCCGGACAAATTTGTATTTCCACTCAAAGAGTCATTGTTCATCAAGACGTTTACGATACTTTCAAAGAGAAATTCCTTATAGAGGTTGAGAATTTAAAGTCTGGTAATCCGTTTTTTGAAAGTGTCTCGATCGGACCACTTATTGATAAGGTTCATTTCGAACGAGTAATAAGCTGGATTAATGAAGCTCAAAACAATGGAGCCAAAACATTAACCAAACAAGACCATATTTCGGCAGCCAACATTATTCAAGCTACTGTTTTAGAAGATGTTTCGAAAAACAGTATTATATCCAACGAAGAAGTTTTTGGTCCGGTATGCTACTTAGTAAAAGTCGAAAATGAAACAGCAGCTTTTGATAGAATAAATGACTCTAAATACGGTTTACAAGCCGGTATTTTCACCAACGACCTTCGCATTTCTAAGCATTCATTTCAATCTTTAGAAGTGGGCGCAGTTATAATAAATAATGTTCCAGGTTTTAGAATGGACAACATGCCTTATGGTGGAGTTAAAGATTCAGGGATTGGAAGAGAAGGACTGAAATATGCAATGGAAGATATGACAGAAATGAGATTAATGGTCTTCTAAAGAATTCACATGCTTTACGATCATGGTTTCTAACTCATCTATTTTGATTGGTTTAGCTAAGAAATCATCAAGTCCTTGACTCAATATTTCTTCTCTGTCTCCCTCCATGTTTTTTGCCGTTAAAGCAACAATTGGAGTAGCTAATTCTTAAAGCTGTCTTTTGATTTCAAACGTAGCTACTAATCCATTTATTACAAAAATGATAGGCATTAGAATATTTATCATCCCAGAAAATATATACGATATGGTTGTTTTACTTAGCTTTCTATTTTTATAAAGAAAAAATAAAGTCACGAATAATAGTCCTCCTATAAACGATGGTAAAGCACGTGTCACTCCATCTTCTGAATGTCTTAGACTTGAAAAAACAAAGCTATTATAGAAGAACCCATCAATAGATTTTTCAAAATTGTCTTTTGAACCGAATGAATTCCTTTTTGAAAATTTACTGTTTTCATACACTTTGAATAAGCCTAATCTTAAAGTAAGGCTAGGATAAAAGTGTACCGTGAAAACCTACATTCGTTTCACGTATCTAGTTTTTTGTTAGACAATAAATGATTAGCAGTCCTTATGACTATCCTATGTATCTATTGATCATCTCCTCTAAATCGCATCTATTCACCGGTTTAGGAAGAAAACCATCTAGGCCGCTATTCAGTATCGCTTCTTTTTCTCCTTGAGAACTTCTTGCTGTTAATGCGATAATTGGAGGACTGTTATAAGACAATTGCTCTTTGATTTTATTACACGAATCTATTCCATTCATTACTGGCATTTGAATATCCATGAATATCATATCAAAAGATTCTTTCACAGCCTTGCCATAAGCTTCTTGTCCATTTTCAGCCATTTCAACCGAACAACCAATAATATTCTATGTTTTTCGTTACTCATGAATCTGAACGTATTTTAACCGAACAATTTTTGTTCAATATTAGTTTAAAACCTCTTTACTTATCCGTCTGATTTTTAGCGAAACGTTTTAAAACACCTATTGTTACGTTCAAAAGAAGAATGCCAATTATACTAGATAAAATGGATTATATTACGTTACAACAGGAAGAACTAAAACACCTTTAATCTCATGAAAAAATACTTAAGCATCGTTATTTTTGTCTTAATTCTAATTTCATCTTGTTTCTATTTTCTGCAAGATTTTAATAAGAAATCAGACCGTAGAAAAGAATTTGATCTCTTTTTTTCTCAATGGAAGGTTTATGGAATTGATGTTTCCGAATACAATGGCAAGTTAAAATGGACACAAATAGAGACCATATTTAACGAACATGAAATCCACTTTGCTTTCATACGAGCTACGGCTGGTAAAAACCGAATCGACAAAAATTTTAAAACAAATTGGAATAGTGAAAAGCATTCACGAATTGCTATTGGTGCCTATCATTATTATCGTCCGGATGAGAATTCTATCGAACAAGCCGATAACTTTATAAGTCAAGTAAAACTTAAAAAAGGAAATTTACCTCCGGTTTTAGATATTGAACGAAGACCGAAAAACCAGAGTATGATTTCCTTAAAAACAGGACTAAAGAAATGGCTCGACAAAGTGGAAAAACATTATGGTGTTAAACCTATACTCTATTCTGGTTCTAGTTACTTCACCACCTTCTTAAAAAAGGAATTTGGAGAATACCCCCTTTGGATAGCCAACTACAACCAAACTAAAAAGCCCGTTGATGATGATTGGCTAATATGGCAATACAGCAGCAGAGGAAAAGTAAAAGGAGCAAAAGACCGATTGGATATCAATGTCTTTAATGGAACTCAGGAGGAATTGAAAAAATTACTGATTCAATAACCGCTTACCAAGTAATCTCTACCGTTCACAAGTTCATTGCGATAAATAACCTGAATAGGTTTTATGCTTGAAGTGTTAGATATAACTATCTCATTTCTCGTGAGAACCTAAACAAACCTAAAATTTAGCCCTCGTTCCTGAGGGCTTTTATTTTTACTCGTTTTTTCAGACTACCCGTCTGCTCGTTCCAAGCTTGATTTGTACTTTTGTCAGATGAAAAAATACTTGATCATTTGTTTGTTGTTAGCCTTATATGCTTGTGCTAAAGTTCCAATCACAGGACGTCGTCAAATGCATATGCTTCCTGAAAGTCAGTTAATGACCATGGCTATTAGCAACTACAATCAATTTCTGAAAGATAAGCCTGCTTTAAATGATACTCGCGCTAAGAAAATCAAGCAAATTGGAGATAAGATTTCAAAAGCTGTCAATCAATACATGATTGATCATGGTCACTCGAAAAGAATTGCAGGGTACAATTGGGAATTTAATCTAGTTAATGATCCGGCAGTAAATGCCTGGTGCATGCCTGGAGGTAAGGTGGTTTTCTACACTGGAATTCTTCCTTATACTTTAAATGATACGGGTATAGCTGTTGTGATGGGACATGAAATTGCACATGCCATTGCTCGACATGGAAATGAAAGAATGAGTCAAGGCTTAGCTTTACAAGTTGGTGGAGCCTCTCTACAAGTTGCCTTGTCTGAAAAATCAGAACAAACTCAGAATCTCTTTTTACAATCTTACGGTCTTGCTTCTACTATTGGTTCTTTAAAATATTCACGAAAGCATGAATCTGAAGCGGATAAAATGGGGTTGGTTTTTATGGCTTTAGCAGGATATAATCCAGAAGGAGCAGTTGATTTTTGGAAGCGTATGTCTACCAGTGGTGGACAAAAGCCTCCTGAAATTCTATCCACTCACCCTCATGACGATACACGAATTGCAGACATTAAAGCTTATCTACCTGAAGCCTTAAAGCATTACAAAAAATAGAACTTCTCTAGTTTTAAGAAAAGCCCGCTGCATAATTACCTATCTTGCAGCATGAATTCTTTTAACGTCGCAAAAACCCTTCATAATATTGGTATCAACAAGTTGAAACCAATGCAAATTGAAGCTCAGAAAACAATATTGGATAAGGAAAATCTTTTCTTGTTATCCCCAACAGGATCAGGAAAAACATTGGCTTTTCTTATTCCAATGATTCAACAACTTGACGAAAAGATTCCAAGTGTTCAGACAGTCATATTGAGTCCTTCAAGAGAACTTGCTATTCAAACTGAATCTGTTTTTAAACAGCTTAAAACAGGGTTTAAATCGAACTGTTGTTATGGTGGACATGCTATGAAGATTGAAAAAAACAACCTGCTTCATCCTCCTGCTGTTTTAATTGGAACTCCAGGAAGAATTGCAGATCACATTAGAAACGACAGAATCGATGTTCGCTCTATTAAGTTTTTGATTTTAGATGAATTTGATAAATCATTGGAGTTCGGATTTCAAAAAGACATGGAGTACATCATGGATTCATTGTTCTGTTTGAATCAGAAGTGCTTAGTTTCTGCTACTGAAATTGAGGAATTACCTTCTTTCGTGAAAATGGACAATGCAAAAACATTGAACTACTTAGCTGAGAAAAAGGAACAAAAAATAAGCCTGAAGATTGTAGATAATTTACCTGGTGAAGAAAAGGTTGATTCATTGATCAGGCTATTGCCAGACTTATCTAAAGAGAAGGTGATCATCTTCTTTAACCATCAAGATGCTGTAAACCGAATTTCATTATTACTAAAGGAAAAAGGGATTAAGCACACGTCTTTTCATGGTGGATTAAAGCAGGATAATAGAGAAAGGGAGTTAACGAAATTAAGAAACGGAAGTGCCAATATACTTTTAGCTACTGATTTAGCAGCAAGAGGTATTGACATTCCAGAAATCAAGAATATTGTTCACTACCAACTTCCTCAAAAGGAAGATGCATTTATTCACAGAAATGGTAGAACGGCAAGAATGAATCAAGAAGGAACCGTTTATCTATTACATGATGATAACGGACTTCGTGAATTCGTTCCTCCCAACTTAGATAGAATTCAACCACCAACAGAAAAGGGAGACATCGAAAACACCGAGTGGACTACATTATACATTGATCTAGGTAAAAAGAATAAGATTTCTAAAATGGATATCGTTGGAGTCTTCTGTAAAAAAGGAGGTCTTCAAAAAGATGAAATAGGTTTAATCGAAGTTAAAGACTTTAGCTGTTTTGTTGCTGTTAAATCGTTCAAGCTAGATGAATTGTTAGCTACACTAAGAGATGAGAAAATAAAGAATAAGAAATTGAGAATACGAGTAGCTGATTAGTTTTCAGCTGCTTAAGAATTGCCCTTGAAAAAGAAAGACCTGAGTTGAAGCACTGGTCTTTCTTTTTCTTCAGGAAGCATATACGCTTTAAAGTCAATCATGTTTGAGAATTAGTTTTTCCTTCTTCTTGCACCTTTTAATTCAAGCTTTTCTAGTTCTCCATTGTCATTTATAATGAAATAAACTCTTTCCTTATTTTTCTCTGCTACTCTCTCTTCTTTTGCTTTAGTAATAGCATCAAGGTTTTTCTTGGTATAGGTGAAATCAATTTGATAATAAACCTGTATAACAGGTAATGTGATATGACTGTTAAAAATGAAGTCAGCGCTTTTTAAGTCAAGATTGTAATAATTATCTACATCCAGTTCTCGGTGAAAATTAATATCGCTGTTTTGAGAAATATGATGTTTGTAAAGCTGACTACTTTGTACATAAGACTTCAGGTATCTCTCGCTTGGATATATAACTTGTTTGTAACTGCCAAAGCTTGTATTTCCTCCGGATAAACTTACTCCTAAATCTTGGCATAAAGATTTCTTGTGATTAATTACTTCAATACATTTTGTTTTCAAGCTATCGTAAAGTTCATCCGTGTCTTTTATATAGGCCTTGACATTAGTAATATCAAATACATCATGTTTCAAACAAGTATTGACGATAGGCCTTAATTCATCTATACTTTCTGCATGGATAGTAATATTTTGAGTTAGTTTATAACCCGAGGGATGAACAGAGCCGGAATCACTAATAGCAGTATCGAACAGGGGATCTAAAGTAATTACATCAATTAAGATTTCATTTTTTTCTACTCCATCCTTTTTGAGATCCTTGCCTAAGAGATTCATGTTTGACTCTAACCTTCTTTCAACTTCTTCATTTGAACTTGCTATATACGATTTAGTAAATGAAATATGGTATCCATCTGGTACTGCATTATAGATCACTTTAGCGGAAATATCCGTTACATAACCGTCAGTCTGTATCTCTGAGAATGAACTATTTAATTTTTGATTTTGCTTACTGCTTCTTTTTTGAATAGTTTGTGCATGCCCTAATAACGCTAGCATTAATAGGCAAATTACGGTTGTTTTTTTCATAGGTTTGATTGATTTAGTATGTAACTCTAACGATCGAAGTGGTGATGAATCACTTTAGTCTAACTCCTTTTAAAGGAATTACTTAACAATAATCACGAGGGATACATTTGGTTAGTATATATAATACTACGCTTGGGAAGGTTATTTATTACGTCAATAAGCGCACCAGGAATTAGGTGATTATATCACAGTCCACCTTTTGCAGATAGACTATAATATTATTTTGTTCTGTAGATTTTAACGTTGGTATATCAAAGTACTTCCTTTTATGACGCACTCTGAATACAATTGGAAAGGTCTCATCCTTTCTTGGTCTTCTGGTATCCAATACTATTTTTACTGATGCCATGTTGTTTGATTTATGGCACTCAAAAGCATGATAAAATTTGCGTGCAATTTGCGTGCAAATAGAATTTTCAAGCACAAAAAAAAAGAGAGTCACATCTCTGTAACTCTCTTTTTATAAGCTCCCACTCAGGGACTTGAACCCCGGACCCTCTGATTAACAGTCAGATGCTCTAACCAACTGAGCTAAGTAGGAATGTTTCCGATTAAATCGGTGTGCAATATTAATGAATTATTTTATATCCCCAAACAAAAAAACTATCTTTTTTGCTCGGGGATTAAAAATTATGCTTTAGCAGCGTTTCTTGATCTCTTTCTGTCTGTTTCGTTTAACAAGATCTTTCTTAAACGGATAGACTTTGGAGTTACCTCAACGTACTCATCACCTTGGATGTACTCTAAACACTCTTCTAATGAGAATTTAGTAGCAGGAGCGATTCTAACTTTATCATCATTTCCTGAAGAACGCATGTTAGTCAACTTCTTCGTTTTAGTAACATTAATTACTAGATCACCAGCTTTACTGTTTTCGCCAATAACTTGTCCTGCATAGATAGATTCATTCGGATCAACGAAAAATTTACCTCTGTCTTGCAGGTTACTTAATGAGAAAGGAATAGCATCTCCAGTTTCCAATGCGATTAATGAACCGTTCATTCTTCCTGGAATCTCTCCTTTAAATGGTTGATACTCTTTAAATCTATGTGACACAACTGCCTCACCAGCTGTAGCTGTCATTAAGTATGTTGCTAATCCAATGATACCTCTTGATGGAATCTCAAACTCTAAGTGAGTGAAATCTCCTTTAGGCTCCATGTTCAACATGTCTCCCTTTCTTTGGTTCACTGCTTCAATAGCTTTACCAGCATGATTATCAGGTAAATCAATAGTTAAATGCTCTACTGGTTCAGACTTAACACCATCGATGTCTTTAAATAAAACCTGTGGTTGTCCAACCTGTAATTCATATCCTTCTCTTCTCATCGTTTCAATCAAAACAGATAAGTGAAGAATACCTCTACCAAATACCATGAATGAATCAGCAGAACCCGTAGTCTCAACTCTTAAGGCTAAGTTCTTTTCTAATTCTTTCGTTAATCTTTCTTTTACGTGACGAGATGTTACAAACTCACCTTCATTACCAAAGAATGGAGAATCGTTAATTGTAAACAACATCGACATCGTTGGCTCATCAATCTTAATAGCTGGTAATGGATCTGGATTATCAACATCAACAATTGAATCTCCAATCTCAAAACCTTCTAAACCAACAACACCACATAGGTCTCCAGCTTGAACTTCTTCAACCTTAGCTTTCCCTAATCCAATGAATACGAAAAGTTCTTTAACTCTATGCTTCTTTAATACTCCTTCTCTATTATATAGACCAACAGTATCTCCTGTTTTTAATGTACCTCTATTCAATCTTCCTACTGCAATTCTTCCTACGAAAGAAGAATACTCTAAAGAAGTAATCTGCATTTGAGTATTTCCTTCTTCCACTTTTGGAGCTGGAACATTCTCAATAATACAATCTAATAAAGGTGTAATATTATCTGTAGGCTTATTTACATCTTCTGACATCCAGTTGTTCTTAGCAGAACCATACATTGCTGGGAACTCTAATTGCTCCTCAGTTGCATCTAGATTGAACATTAGATCAAAAACCATTTCATGAACCTCATCAGGTCTACAGTTTTCTTTATCTACTTTATTAATAACAACGATTGGGTTTAAGTTTAACTCAAGAGCTTTACTTAAAACAAATCTTGTTTGAGGCATTGGCCCCTCAAAAGCATCAACTAAAAGAATAACACCATCAGCCATATTCAAAACTCTTTCAACCTCACCTCCGAAATCGGCGTGACCTGGAGTATCAATTATATTGATCTTAGTTCCTTTATATGTAACCGATGCATTTTTAGAAGTAATGGTAATACCTCTTTCTTTTTCTAGGTCGTTAGAGTCCATAATAAGCTCTCCAACCTTTTGATGTTTTTCAAAAACATCTCCTGCTACCAACATTTTATCTACTAAAGTCGTCTTCCCGTGGTCAACGTGTGCAATGATGGCGATATTTCTAATATCCATTAAATATAATTTTGTGCAAAAATAGTCTTTTTAAGGCAGAGTACCCGGAAAGTATTTTCTGGAAGATGGTTGTTGAAAAAATTGTTGATAAATCCGCAATCTATTGTCTATCAAACGTCCTAAACACACCTAATATTTTCTTTAAAAATTTTGTTTTTGCCTATTTTGGTATTAATATTGTATCCTGTGTAAACGGTTTTTTGTTTCTGAATGCTTCATTAACATTAAAATTGCTTAGGTATTATGAAAAACATTTTAATTATTCTTGCTCTTGTAGCCGGCTTTATTCAAGTAAAAGCTGGAACTATTGTAGTTGATGGTCGTTACCAAGGGAAGAACTTATACGTTCAAAATGCTTTCTCTGAATCTGGGGTTGGTTTCTGCGTAACTGAGGTAAGAGTTAACGGAGAATTAACAACTGATGAGTGGAATTCAAGTGCATTTGAAGTTGACTTTTTAGGTCGTCAATTAAAATTGGGAGATCCAGTTAAAATTGAAATCCGTCATAAAGATGCATGTGCATTTCCCGTAAGAGTATTAAATCCTGAAGTTTTAAAGCCAACTAGTACATTTAAAGTATCTGCGATGAAAGTGGATAAAATTTCTGGTGAGTTAACTTGGAGTACTACAGGTGAAACTGGTGAGCTTAACTTTATTGTTGAGCAATACAGATGGAACAAGTGGGTTAAAGTAGGAACGGTTAGAGGACAAGGGATTCCAACAAAATGTGATTACAACATGATGTTAAAGCCACATTCAGGTCCGAATAAAGTAAGAGTTAAACAAATTGATTATAGCGGACCTCGTTACTCTACGGTTTATCAATTTAGAACGATAATCCCTGAAATTCAATTTGCTCCTAAAAAGGTGGAAGATGAAATCATTTTTACAGATGATGAGTTAACAGAGATCGAAACAATGTATGAGATCTACGATCAATTCGGAAACTTAGTGTTAAAAGGATTTAGTTCTAAGGTTAACGCTTCTAGTTTAAAGAAGGGCGTTTATTACTTAAACTTCGATGCTAAAACAAGCGAGTTTATCAAAAGATAATTAGACTTTAAAAATTATATTAAAAGGCTATCTGAAAAGGTGGCCTTTTTTAATGCAAAAAATTACGTGTACAAGTAAAGAAAAAGATATGGTTAAGAAGATTGAACACATTGGTATAGCCGTTAAGGATTTAGAGGAGGCAAATAAAACTTACGAGAGACTTTTAGGTATCGCTCCATATAAGCAAGAAGGTGTTGCTAGTGAAGGAGTGAAAACTTCTTTCTTTCAAACTGGAGAATCTAAAATTGAACTTTTAGAAGGTACTACTGAAGAATCGGCCATTACTAAGTTCGTTGCTAAAAAAGGGGAAGGTATTCATCACATCGCTTTTGACGTTGAAGACATCCATGCTGAAATGGAAAGATTAAGAGCTGATGGATTTAAGGTATTAAATGCAGAACCTAAAGATGGGGCTGACAACAAATTAGTTTGCTTCGTTCACCCGAAAGATAGTCATGGTGTATTGGTAGAACTTTGTCAGGAAAAAGGCTAACTATAGCACGTAGTGTAGACCAACGCTTTCTTTTCGTTGAGAAGCAAACTTAATGATTAAGAAAGCAACGTTGATTAGGTTCCTCAACTCACATAACTTAACTGATACAGTGGCTTTGTGATATAGGTCTTCTGTTTCTCTATAAATGATTTCTAATCGGTCTAAAGCACGCTTTAAACGCAATTCTGAACGAACGATTCCAACGTAATTACTCATTAAGGCTTTAACCTCCTTCAAACTTTGGGTAATTAAAACCATTTCTTCCGGACTCTTCATTCCGTCGTCATCCCAGTCTGGAACATCTTGTTTCCAATCCGATAACTCTATCGATGAAAGGTATTTTGAAGCCTCGTTTGAAAACACTATTGCTTCCAATAAAGAGTTCGATGCTAAACGATTTGCTCCGTGCAGACCGGTACAAGCACATTCACCAAAAGCCATTAGGTTTTTAATGGATGTTCTTCCCTGTTGGTCAACCTTAACTCCTCCACAGATATAATGTGCGGCCGGAACCACTGGAATCCAATCTTTTGAGATGTCAATACCATTCTTTATGCACGTCTCATAGATATTTGGAAAATGATCCATGAAATCTTTTACATCCAAATCACAACAATCGAGGTACATATAGTCATGACCACTTTTCTTCATTTCATTATCAATCGCTTGAGCAACAATATCTCTTGGAGCTAACGAACCTCTTTCATCATATTTAGGCATAAACTGTTCCCCTTCATGATTTCGAAGTATCGCTCCATGGCCTCGAACAGCCTCAGAAATTAAAAATGATGGTGATTGATTATTTGATAAATAAAGTGACGTTGGATGAAATTGAACAAACTCCATATCCGCTACTTCTGCTTTAGCTCTATATGCCATTGCAATTCCATCTCCAGTTGCAATAACCGGATTCGTAGTAGTCGAGTAAGCTTGACCAGCTCCACCCGCGGCTAATATCGTGGCTTTTGCTAATATGGTTTCAATCTTTTTACTAGCGTTATTCAAGACATATGCTCCATAGCATTCTATGCCTCCTTCTGCTCTTTTAACCGTATCGCCTAAATGGTGTTGAGTGATTAAATCTAATGCAAAATGATGATCTGATATTTCAATATTGGGATGCTTGGTGACCTCTTCGATTAAAGCTCTTTCTATTTCAAAACCAGTAACATCTTTATGGTGAAGAATTCGGTACTCAGAGTGACCGCCTTCTTTAACCAAGTCGTATTGACCGTTTTCCTCTTTATCGAATCGCGCTCCCCACTCAATCAACTCTTTGATTCTTTTAGTTGATTTTCGAATAACTAAATCAACCACTTCCTTATCATTCAATCCAGCACCAGCAACCATTGTATCTTCAATGTGTTTCTCGTAGCTGTCTCCTTCATACCAAACTGCGGCAATTCCTCCCTGAGCATATTTCGTATTCGACTCCTCCTTATCAGATTTAGTAATAATCAAGACCTTCCCCTTCTCTGCCATTTTCAATGAAAACGACAGACCAGCAATTCCTGATCCGATAACTAAATAGTCTACTTTTCTTATACTCATACCAACATTCTGGATAAACAAAGATACCTATATTCTGTTTAGCTAATTGCAGTCTATTAGATATCATTTGCCCCAATAAATTGAGTAAATTTGTAAACACAAAAAGAAAATAAAATGAATCCTATATCTATATACGCTGAAATGACTCCGAATCCGATGACCATGAAATTTGTGGCTAACCGCAGCATTCATGAAGGAGAGTCTATTGAATTCAACACAAGTGATGATTACTCTGTTTCTCCTTTAGCTGAGAAATTATTGAATTTTCCATTTGTAGAAAACGTATTTATCGCTTCGAATTTCATTACGGTAACTAGAAATGAAAAGATCGAATGGGATATGGTGGCTTTAGATGTAAGAGAATTTTTAACCGATTTCTTCAAGAATGAAGGTAAAATCTTAAACGATGGAGTTAATCTTTCAGAGGTTAAAAAGCAATCAGGTAATCCGGCTAACTCAATTGATGAGGCAGAATTAAATGTTGCTGGTAATGATGTAGAAAAGAAAATCATTGATGCTTTAGATGAGTTTATTCGTCCAGCTGTTGAAGGTGATGGAGGTTCTATTGATTTTAGAAAATTCGAAGATGGTAAGGTAACGGTTGTTCTTCGTGGATCTTGTAGTGGATGTCCGTCTGCAACTACAACATTAAAGCATGGAGTTGAGAGTCTATTAATTAGTACCATTCCTGAAGTAAAAGAAGTAGTAGCTCAAGAGCTTTAGTCTCTAGTGATAAGGTAATAGTTCTTAGTGGTAAGCGCATGAATAGTAAAAATATCATCTCTAAAAACTAACTACTAAGAACTAATACCTGTAAACAAGGAAACCATTTCCTCAATCCTCCGTATTATGCCCAAGCAAAACGAAGGATATGTTTTCGAACTACGTATATGATACTCATCGTTTGATGAGTGATAAGAACATTAATCTGGCCTTTTCAGGTCATTTTACACCCGAATTAATTACGAGTATGCTCGCTATGACTAAAAGTAGTGTGAGCAAATCCGCAACATTAAAAAAGGTATACAACATTATAATTGAGTGTTTAGAAAACCTAACTAAACACGGTGCTCCCAGTGAAGAGCAAAAGAAAGAATTTCCTTCTATTTTCATCTTTGGTAACGACGATGATCATTTCTATGTATCAACTGGAAATAGCATTAGTGAAGAAGAAGTAGAGCCATTAAAAGCTAAACTTGAAAAAGTGAATAGCTTGGATAAACAAGGCTTAAGAGCATGGTACAATGATGTAATCATGAATGGTGAAGGAGTAAGTGAAAAGGGTGGAGCAGGATTAGGAATCATTGATGTAGCCATGAAATCTGGGAATAAATTAGAGTTTGAATTTAAACCGCTAAGACCAGGATTTAAGTTTTATGTGTTAAAAGTTAAAGTGGGTATCCAAAAAAAGAAGTAATCATGAACGATCTTATATTAGAAGCTACCGATACAGCACCGAAAATTCATTTTCAATCTAACGGAAATTTAATCATGGACGGAGAGTCACGTCCAGAAAATGTGGTGAAGTTTTTTGAGCCGTTAATGAACTGGATGGATGAACTTAAATCTCATGAACCAGATCATATTACACTAGATTTTAAATTAGAATACTATAACTCGTCAAGTGCAAAATTCATCATGGAATTGCTTTTAAAGCTTAACAACTTTAAAAACGTTTTAGTGAAATGGCATTACGATGAAATGGATGAAGATTTACTAGAGTCTGGAGAAGAATTTGAGAAGTTGGTGAATTACTCTTTCGAGTTTATCGCTATTGAGGATGAAGATTAATCTTCTCTTTTTATTTCTATTTGCTTCCCTGTTTTCTTGGACGCAAACCTACAATTTTGACATTTACTCCGTTGAAGAAGGTTTACCTCAATCACAAGTTACCGGGGTCACTGAAGATCAAAAAGGACAACTTTGGGTCTCAACACTTCTTGGTGGTGTTTCGATCTTTGATGGTAACACTTTCACTCCTATACACCCTGAATTATCAAGTCTAACATCCGTTGATAAAATCATTCGAAACAACAACAATGACATTCTTCTTTTAGGAGAAAGGTCTAGAGAAATAATCGTTTTCAAAGGTGCTAACCCTGACAGTATTACTCGAATAGATGCAGCTAAATGGAAGCTAAAAAATGTAATCGCAGGTGATAGTGACTTTTACCTAAACTGTGGTAATGATTCTTTGATTCGTTATCAAAATGGAAAAATTTCTACTATTCTTAAAGGGCAACACATTGTTACAGTAAATTCTTTAAACGGAGCTATTTACGCTATAGCTGACAGCAGCCTATACAACCTAAGAGATGGTTTTACAACTTACTTAAGTACTGATCCTAATTACCTAAAAATTCAAAGTAATATTCCTGCTGTTCTTCTTTACAGTGGAGAATTATGGTATGCTCCAGAGAAAGGAATTAGCTGTTATTTAAAAAATGAATTTGTTCATTTTGATAAAAAATATGAAGGTAGCGATAGACCAGTCAATGCTTTTAATATTGAGGATGATGGTAGTATTTGGCTAAGTACAGTAGATCAAGGCTTAGCAAAGTTTGAAAACAAAAAAACAGCATATATCAACTTCTCCAAAGATCCTGCGATGGGCTATGTTAGAGGGTTTATGAAGGATAGCCATGGAAGAATTTGGGTATTTGGAGATGGATCAGGGCTTCTTCTTTTAGAAAATTTAGCCGTTACTAATTACACCAAAGAAGACGGTATGTTAGTAGAGGAAATTTGGGGTCTTGCTGAAAATGATAAAGGCGAAATTTTCGTGGGTACCATGGGTGGAGGTGCTTATCGAATCAATCAAGACGGATTGATGGAGCCATGTTCAAAACTATATAATTTATCAACTGACCTTGTTGTTCAAAGTGCCTGTAGTTCTTCAGATATGAAGACTATTTACCTAGGAACCAACGAAGGTATTATTTCTATAAAAGACGGAAAGGCAAAGCATTTAACAACTAACAGTAAATTCTCTTTTAGACGAATTTTTTCCGTTTTAGAAAAAAACGATAGCATCTACTTTGTGGGTGTTTCTGATAGTACCAACGTCTATTTACATGCAAATGGTAAAACTGAAATTTACCTTAGTACAACGGAATCAAAATCAAACTATTTCGGTTTAATCACAGAGCTGCATGATCAAGTATATATTTCTGGAAACGGAATTTTCGGAAGACTTAAGAAAGGCGAAATTCTTCCTTACTCTCCTCTAGAAGGAAAAGATATTGCCTACTTAGTTGATGCAATCGAAAGCAGCACTGGCGTACTTTATATAAGTGGAACAGAAAGGATGTTTAGAATAAGTGAGGAAAGTGTTAAGTCATACGACATGGCTAACGGACTTAATTCTAACGTTGGTGTTTTCATCGAAGCGGATCAATATGACCGAGTTCTGATGGGACATGAGAAAGGAGTTGATCAAATAACCTTTGATTCCAACGGGGATATAAAAAATATAGAACTTATTGATGGCGGTACCGGATTGGCTAATCCTGAAACCAATATGGGAGCGGTTCTTAGAGATTCAAAAAACAACCTATGGATAGGAACCATTGCCGGCTTATCAAAATACGACGATAGATACAATAACAAAAATGAACACCCACCAAAAGTATTCTTAAACGATTTAAGGCTTCTTTATGAAAGTCAGGATTGGCGCAAAAGAGAGTTTAATGTAGAAGATAACATTCCTGTCAACCTAACCTTAAAGCACAACGACAACCACCTTACATTTGATTTTAAGGCGATAAACTTAAGCGATCCTGCGGGAGTCAAATTCCAATACATGTTGGAAGGAAATGATGAGAAGTGGTTGCCAATTACTGAAGACGCGTCTATTACTTACTCCAATTTATCTCCAGGTATGTATACCATGAAGGCTAAAGCTTGTAATGAAGATGGTGTATGGTCATACCCAATCAATTATGATTTTGAAATTCTTCCTCCATTTTGGCAAACGACTTGGTTTAGAATTTCCTTTTTAATTTTTATTGGAGGATCCATTTACGGATTTGTAAAGCTGAGACTAAGAAAGCTGAAGAAGGAGAAAATCGAACTACAACAAAAGGTAGAGGAAAGAACTAAGGAAATTGTTAAGCAAAAGGAATTAGTTGAGGATCAAAACAAGGAGATTGAGAAGAAGAACGAATTGATTACAGACAGTATTAGCTACGCTCAGAAAATTCAAAAAAGCATCCTTCCTCCTACTGGAGTATTTGAACGTCAGTTTGATGATTATTTCATACTGTATCAGCCAAAGGATATGGTTTCTGGTGATTTTTACTGGCAAAAAGATTTAGGTGATTGGAGTTTGATTGCTTGTATTGATTGTACAGGTCATGGAGTACCAGGAGCACTTATGTCGATTATTAGTCAAAATATATTAGAAGCTTCAACAAGCAATATCAACGAGACAGATGTTTCTCCAGCAGCGATACTTCAAGAAGCGAGAAACAGAATGCACACCATGAAAAACAGGTATGCAAATAGCGAGGTAAAAGATGGTATGGCAATCGCTTTATTAGCTGTGAATCATAAGACACAACAAGCGAAATATGCAGGGTCTTATCATGATGCTTATCTGCTTCGTAACAAGGAAATTGAAATTATCAAAGGAGATCGTATAGCCATTGGTCAGAACATGGAAGTTAACGACGATGCGTTCCAGGATAAAAGTATTTCGATCACCAAAGGTGATATCTTATATGTTTTCAGTGATGGATACGCAGATCAAAAAGGTGGCAAAAAGAATAAAAAGTACTTCTATAAACCATTCCGTAATTTCTTAATTGAGCATCACGAAGAAATGATGTTTATTCAAAAAGATAAGCTGTGGGATGAATTTATTACTTGGAAAGGCGATAACGAGCAGTACGATGATGTATTAGTGATTGGATTGAAGTTTTAGCATGATAGCAATAGCGGAAAGTGGATCAAGTAAAACAGATTGGTTGATTATCAAAGATGATCAAGAAATAACCTTTCAAAGCAAAGGGTATAATCCACAATTCATTGATTCGAATTTCATTCAAAACGATTTACATTCTCATTTTCCAGAAAGTTCAGCAATAGAACAAGTGTTTTTCTACGGAGCTGGTTGCGCTTCTGCTTCTTCTCAAGATAAAATGAAAAACATGCTAGCTGAGATATTTACCTCAGCTGAAATAGAAGTAGAATCTGATTTACTTGCGGCTTGCAGAGCAATGCTTGGTCATTCAGCTGGTATTGTTGGAATATTGGGAACAGGTTCAAACTGTTGTTATTATGATGGTAAAACCATCAGTCAAAAAACCACCAACTTAGGCTTTTTAATGGGTGACGAAGGAAGTGGGAACAATATTGCAAAGAGAGTTTTAAGAAAGTGCTTGTACAATGACATAAGCGAACATATTCAAAATGACATTCTTGGAGAAGCTTCAAACAGAAATGAATTCGTGACTAAGATATATAATCAGGATAGGATCAATACGTATTTGGCTTCATTCATGAAAAAAATATATCCGCATAGAAATGATGCGGAAGTTGCGATAGAGGTTAAAGCTTCATTCTCAGCATTTTTTAAACACCATGTAGCAAAGTATACTGAAAGTGACAAACTTTACTTAGTAGGATCTATATCTACGCTCTTTGAAGATCAACTAAGAGATCTTTCAGTAGATTATAACAAAACATTAGTCTCAGTAAGTAAAAGCCCTATAAACGGATTAAAACGACATCACCTACAAGGCTAGATTAATCGTTATTGCCAGAAGTGCAAATAATAGGTACATCACAGATCTTTCTTTCTTCTTATAAATCAGGTGATAGATTTGCATTCCCACCCAGAATATACCATAAATCACCTCAGCTACAAGAACACGAATCGTAAGCCAATTATCTGAACGAATGATTTCTGGATTAATGAACTCAACAAAGTCTCCAATCAGATTCTCAACGAAAAAGAAAAGCATGTTTAAAACAACATGAACAATGAACCACTGTGTTGACTTCATTATGCTTCTTTGTTTTTACTTGATTGAGCTGCTTGACTAGCTGCACCGTACGTTGCTACTAAATAAGGTACACAATACGTTAACCCCATTTGAAACATTCTAGTGCTGTCCAATGTTCCGTTAAGAATTGCATTACTATGATTGATTGGACCTAGAACTGTTCCTACTACCAAGGCAACCTTAATCGATCGGATTACAATTTCTTTCTTCTTAGCGTAATGAAAAAATGACATAGTCTATTTAAGTTCAATAATACTGTTATGCTTAACCTTTCTTGAACTTAATATGCCCTAGTAAGATTGCTCTACAAAGTTAAAAGGAATCTCAAACATCTCTATTGGAACTTCAGTTTCTTCGATTAACGTTACTTCTAATCGTTGCTTAACTGATCCATCTGCTTTCTTCTCCACTCCTACAAAAGGGAAATCTCTGTGCAAATTATCTAGTTGCATATAGTTTACAGATAATCTCTCTTTTCTATTTAAAGTCGTTAACATTGAACGGAAGAAATCAAAGTTTCTTTCGCTTACATAGTAAGTAATGAAAGAGTCATTTGCTTTATCTTCAACAGTATACTCGGTACACTCAAAACCTTTAATATTTTGTGTTTTACCAGTCTTCGTTGCTACTACATCATCTCTTTTTGCGTAATCAGTTGGTACATAAGACTTCTTATAATAGATCTTATGCTTTGGAGTTAAACCAAACATTTCTTTTGACTTCGTATCAGCTAAAATTGTCCCGTTAATTACTCCGTTCACTACTTGATCAATTCTTACCTTATCTCCTTTTACATAGTATACATAAACCTCATCCTTCTTACCTTCTGTGTAAGACTTGAAGAAGATTTTACCTTCAAAAGATGCCATTTCAGTTCCGTTAAAAAACATAACGAATACTAAGAATAGAGTTGATAATTTAATTATTGCTTTCATAGTGTCTAATTTTCCTTAGTGCAATATACTAAAACTGAAATAGATGAGAAATCCACAGCACATTGTTTTAGGTCAGCAGGGAGAAAAATTAGCCCGTCTTTATTTGTTAGATAAGGGCTATATACTCCTGGAAAAGAATTACTTCTATAAAAAACTAGAAGTTGATTTGATTGCTGAGAAAGACAATGAAATCGTTTTTGTCGAAGTTAAAACTAGGCGGAAATATGACATGGGCGGTCCAGAGGCCTCTGTAGACAGAGATAAAGAAGAAAACCTACTCGAGCTCTCAGAATACTACATGAACCATTTCGACCTTGATTTAAACTATCGAATCGATATAATTTCTGTCATTTTGAACAATAGCGATTTTGCGATTCATCATTTCGAAAATGCCGGTGAATATTTTCTGAGCGATTGATACTTGATCCGGTTTTGCTTTTCTATTTTTAAGAAAATTTTCATCCATGATTAAGGCATACTCTTCTTTAAACGAATTCGAAAACGCTAGCGAACTAGCGATTAGCAACCCTGAGAAATTCTGGGAAGAACACGCGAAAAAGTTTACTTGGAAAAAAGAGTTCAACCAAGTCTTAGAATGGGACTTTGAAGGTCCTTCAGTAAAATGGTTTCAAGATGGAGAATTGAACATTACAGAAAACTGTATCGATAGGCATTTAGCTGATAAAGCAAATCAAACAGCTATTTCATGGGTACCCAATGACCCTAGTGATAAAACATTGAACATTTCTTATCAGCAGCTTTCTGAAGAAGTGAATAAATGGTCAAACTTACTGCAGTCAAAAGGACTCAAAAAAGGAGATAGAGTTTGTTTATACATGCCAATGATTCCAGAATTGGCTTACGCTGTTCTAGCATCTGCTAGGCTTGGTGCCATTCACTCTGTGGTTTTTGCTGGTTTTTCTGCTAAAGCTTTAGCAGATAGAATCAACGATTCAGAATGCAAAATTCTAATCACAGCAGATGAAGGAAAAAGAGGTGCTAAAAAAATCGGATTAAAAGCGATCGCCAATGATGCTTTAGAATCATGTTCTAGTATTGACAGCTGCTTGGTTTTTCAACATACTCATGCCTCAGTTGAAATGAAAGCTGACCGTGATTTTTTCGTTAATGATTTACTTCACCAGCAAAGTTCAGTATTTGAAGCAGTAAGCGTTAACAGTGAAGATCCATTATTTATTCTATATACATCAGGATCGACTGGTAAACCTAAAGGAGTAGTTCACTCTACTGCTGGATACATGGTATACGCAAACTATTCGTTTTCAAATGTATTTCAATACCAAGAAGGGGAAGTTTACTGGTGTACAGCAGATATTGGATGGATTACAGGACACTCGTATATCATTTATGGTCCCTTACTAGCTGGAGCAACAACAGTAATGTTTGAAGGCGTTCCAACCTATCCAGATGCAGGAAGGTTCTGGGAAATAGTTGAAGATTTAAAAGTCAATATATTTTACACTGCTCCAACTGCAATTAGAGCGCTACAAGCATGTGGAGATGAATTCGTTGAAAAGTATGATCTCTCAAGCCTAAGAGTTTTAGGAACGGTAGGAGAACCAATTAACGAAGAAGCTTGGCATTGGTATAACGATGTGGTTGGGAAGAAAAACTGTCCAATTGTTGATACATGGTGGCAAACAGAAACGGGAGGAGTAATGATTTCTCCATTAGCTGGTATAACTCCATTAAAGCCTTGTTATGCAACTTTACCACTACCTGGCATTCAGTTAGCCTTAATGGACTCTGAAGGAAAGGAAATCGAAGGAAACGACGTGGAAGGTAACCTATGTGTTAAATTCCCGTGGCCGAGTATGATCAGAACAACATGGGGGGATCACGAAAGATGTAAAAACACTTATTTCTCAACTTATAATAACCATTACTTCACAGGAGACGGTTGTAAAAGAGATTCGGATGGTATGTACAGAATTACCGGTAGAGTTGACGACGTTATTAACGTTTCAGGTCACCGATTAGGAACAGCTGAAATTGAGGATGCGATTAACCAAAACGAGCATGTTGTTGAATCGGCAGTGGTAGGTTTTCCTCATGATATTAAAGGACAAGGTATCTATGCTTACGTTATATGTACTGGAGCCAATAAAGAAGAAGCTGATCTTAGAAAAAGCATTCTTGCGAAAATCACTGATATTATTGGCCCTATTGCTAAACCTGATAAAATTCAAATAGTTGAAGGTTTACCAAAAACAAGATCTGGTAAAATCATGAGAAGAATACTTAGAAAGATTGCTGCCGGTGAAGATAACTTTGGAGACACTTCAACTTTATTAGATCCTAGCATTGTTACTTCCATCAAAGACAACAGTCTTTAGTATGAACTTAGACAGTATACAAGAGGTATTTAAAGACGTATTCAGAAATTCAGAGCTAGAAATTAAGTCTTCGATGACAGCTAATGATATCGATGGTTGGGACTCAATCACTCATATGAAGCTTATAGGTGCTATTGAAGAGAAGTTTCAAACCGATTTCTCCTATAAAGAAGTGATGTCTTTAAAGAATATAGGTGACTTAATAGAATTGGTGAAATCTAAACAACAATAAGACTTTTAATTCCATAACAGAAAATCCTTCATGCTTTACTTAAAATTTTGGACAAAAAAATAAGGCTAGCAGGTAAACTAGCCTTATTAAGGTAAACGTAAAGGTAATAGGTGGAATAAATGTAATCGCATAAAGCGGTTACAAAAAGAACGCAAATTAAAAAATAAACTTAAGAACAAGTCTATTTTTAATAATTAATTTAAACACCTAAGTCTAATTTACGCATTATCAGTGGTTTTGTTAATAAATCCACCTCCGATTTATTAACAGAGAGCTTGGATTTGTTAATAACCAAAACAGTGTTGCTTATAAATTATTGATAATTAATTATCTGCTTGCAGACTACTTTGTAAGGGATATATCCTTTTCAAAGTCTATTTGCATCGTTTTTCGATAAAGAAAAGCTCCTCCTTTAACATTTCCGCTTAAACGGACTTTGGCTTGCTTTCCTTTCTTTAATGACCCTAATATCGGTAATGCTCCAAATAACATATTCTTGAATTTCACATCAACTTTAACATGTTGTGTAGTTGTTGATTTTCTTGGCATTACTAGCCTTTTATCAAGCTTAGCTTTACCTATTCGCACGTTATTAATAAATACGTCGAGATCGTAATCCAGGACCTTAATTTTGAATCCATTCGGATTATAAACGGATAGGTCTAATTCAAGGCTCGCTCCTTGAGCAGTAAGGTTATTAACAGCAAAGCCATCTACCTTCTTTAACTCTAAAGACTCTACCTCAGAACAAGAGATAAACCCTAGAAATAGGATTAGTATAACTGACAATCTAGAAAGACTCATAAAACTATAACGATAAGATCTTATCGATATTTGGTTTGAAGTAATTAGGTCCTTTTAGCACCTTACCGTCTTCACGGTAAATAGGCTTACCATCTTCACCTAATTTAGACATATTAGATCTTTGGATTTCGTTGAAAACCTCTTCGATTTTATCCTGCATACCATGCTTTAAAATCGTTCCCAATAAAATGTATAACTGATCCCCCAAAGCATCTGCTACTTCAACCATATCACCAGCCTGAGCTGCTTCAAGATACTCTTCATTCTCCTCACGCATTAAGTCAAATCTTAACTTAATGTCTTGCTCAGAAAGCTTAACAGTAGGCTTATAGTTATTTCCGATTCCGAAAGAATCATGAAACTCTTCAACTTTACTTAAGTGGTCTTTTAATAGCTCTCCCATTACTCCTTGTCTATATATACAATAGATAAATCTCTGTACTCCATTGCGTTTGCATCGAAGTTCTTCACCCAAGTCTTCTTTAAACGATAGTTCTCATCGTAATAAAGAGGCAGAACTGCAGCATCCTCTGTTACAATGTTATCAGCCTCTAAGTAATAAGCCATTCTTTTTGTATCATCCAACTCTCTTAAAGCCTTTTCAAAAACTTCATCAAACTTAGCGTTCTTATATCTAAAGCTATTGAAGTAAGCTGGTTCTGTAATGCTTTCAGGAACATGCTTCCCATAAAACAAGTTCAAGAATGTTTCAGGATCTGGATAATCAGCTAACCAAGCTTCTCTCCAGAACATTGCGTTACCAGACTCAACTTTCTCTAAGTGCTGCGCCCAAGGAATAATTTCAAGGCCAATATCAACACCTATATTCTCCTTCAATTGGTTTTTCACCACTTCAGCAACCATTTTATTTCTACCTCCACCAGCTGAATTCAACTGCAATTTCAATTCAGGGAAACCTGTTCCATTTGGATATCCTGCTTCAGCTAAAAGCGCTCTCGCTTTTTCTGGATTAAAGTCATAAGCATTTACACCATCATGATTATAACCGGCAAATGCTGGAGGAATCACACCATGCTTAGCAACCGTTCCATTCCCTTGTAGTGTAAACGTTACGATCTTCTTTTTATCGATTGCCATAATAAAGGCTTGTCTAACACGCTTATCGGTGAACACACCTGTTTGGTGTTGGAATCCATAATATTGAAAATTCAATGCAGACTTAACGTCTAACTGTAAAGCATTCTTCTCCCCAGAATTCTGAGGCTGTAGAATCTCTCCTACCAAATCATCAGGAATTCTAAACACAAAGTCTAAGTTTCCTTTCTTAAACTCTAAAAATTCAGATTTCTTCTCTTTGATGAACGATACACTAATTGCATCTACATAAGGTAGACGATTTCCGTGGCTATCATCTCTCCAGTAGTTTTCATTTTTCTTTAAGAAAACGATACTCCCTGGTCTAATCTCCTTAGCATAAAAGGCTCCTGTTCCAACAGGATTTAAATCAATATCTCCAGCGTATTTGTCCACTGCTTCTTTCGGAAAAATCCAACAGTAAGTAGAAGCAAGGATATTTAAAAATCCTGCAAATGGATATTCTAATTCAATTTTAACTGTGTAATCATCAACAACGGTTACACCGCTAACTCCATCGCTTAAAGGATTTCCTTCTAACGTTGAACTATAATACTCATTGGCTCCTTTTACCTTATCCTTAAACATCGCATATCCAGAGTTATTTGGATAGGATGCACAAAGTCTATCAAAACAATACTTCACATCAGAAGCTTTTAATTCTCTTCCCTTTCCATCCTTAAAACAAAGGTTATCTTGAAACTTAATCCCTTTTCTAAGCTTGAAAGTAAAAACCGTAGCATCCTGGTTTACTTCGTAAGATTCTGCTAATCTATTCTCAAGTGTAAGATCCTTTTGACTTAAAGCCAATAAACCTTCAAATATTTGATTTCCGATTCTATGTCCGATAACCTCATTAACGGCATGCGGAAATAATGATTTAAAATCTCTCTCTTCATTGGTTCTTAAAACACCTCCGTATTTTACTCCACCTTTTCCTTCTCTACTATCTGATTTCTTATCGTCGCCACCACCACAAGAAACAAGGGTTAAGGCTACTAAAATTGTTAAAATAAATTTTGTCATGGAATTTCTATTCTTGTGTGTTCAAGCAATCGATAATATTACGAATTGTAAGCCAAATTCACAATGAAAACGGCATATATAAATGGTCCTGAATTAAGACGTTAAAAACTTTTCTACCGTTTCTATTAACAAGCTTGGGTTTTGAGCATGAACCCAATGTCCACAGTTTTCAAAAGTGATGATCTCATTTCTAGGAAAGACCTCATCAATTAAGTCGTGGTCATCTTCTTGAATATAATCTGAATCTTCACCATCAATAAACAAGGTTGGATTGGTAAAGTAAGCGCCTTCAGCTAGTCCAAACCCAATCTTCTCAATGTCTTTGGTAATTGCTTTTAAATTGAATCTGTATGCTAACTTCTCTTTCTCAATCCAGTAGAGATTTTTCATTAAAAACTGTCTAACCGTGGCTTCTGGAATAAATGCTGATAAGACTTCCTCTACATCGCTTCTGCTCTTTTGTATATTAAAATCAACTGCATTTAATCCAGCTAGAATCTGATCATGATGAACTGGATAATGTCTAGGTGAAATATCTACAACAATCAGTTTGTTTACTAAAAACGGATATTCAACTGCCAAACCCATAACGGTTTTCCCTCCCATGGAGTGACCCAATAAATCAGCATTTTCAATATCATTCTTCTCTAAAAAAGCTTTTAAATCAGCAACCATAGAAGGGTAATCATGATCCTCCATATGTGGAGATTTACCATGGTTTCTCTGATCAACCAAATAGACTTTTCTGCTTTCTGCAAACTTTTTAGCCAAAGACTGCCAGTTATCCAAAGACCCCAATAATCCATGTAAAACTACGAGTGGTTTTCCCTCTCCGAAAACTTTAAAATTCAAGTCCATTATTGCAACTGTCTAAGGTATAATTGTATCGTGTTTTCTAGTCCTAAGTATAGCGCATCACAAACCAATGCATGTCCTATTGACACTTCCAATAAATTAGGTAACTGACTATGAAAATCTTTCAAATTATTTAAATCTAAATCATGCCCTGCATTCAATCCAAGTCCTAATTCTTTAACCAACATAGCGGCTTCCAAGTAAGGTTGGATTGCATCAGCTCCTTTAGCTTCATAATTTACCGCGTAACTCTCTGTATACAATTCAACACGATCTGTACCAGTTAATGGTGCTAGCTTCATATTCTCTAGATCCGTATCCATAAAGATGGAAGTACGAATTCCAGCAGACTTAAACTGAGTAATCACATCCTTTAATAGATCCATGTTTTCTTCGATTCTCCATCCAGCATTTGAAGTTAAAACTCCAGGTGGATCAGGAACCAATGTAACTTGTGCCGGTTTTACATCTAATACTAAATCAATAAATTTTTGATTTGGGTAGCCTTCAATGTTAAAATCAGTGGTTACAACCTCAGATAAATCATATACATCTTGATAACGAATATGACGTTCATCCGGACGAGGATGAACAGTAATCCCCTCGGCACCAAATCTTTCACAGTCCTTCACCACTTGCACTAAGTTTGGGTTATCCCCTCCTCTGGCATTTCGTATAGTGGCTATTTTGTTCACATTAACACTAAGTTTCGTCATAATTCGTTAGTTACAGAATAATTGCAAATCTAAAACATTACATTTGTTATAGGAATAATCACCCTTGAAAGAAGCACTATGGTAGCGGAAGAAATGATAAACAACATGATCCCATCACTTAAGTTAACAGACTTAGTATCTGATGCTTTGTCATGGATGGATGAATTTAGAGTATGCCATTTACCCGTTGTTTTTGAAGATGAATATTTAGGTTTAGTTTCTGAAAACCAACTTTACGAATTACCAAATGAAAATGAAGCTTTAGGTTCTTATAAGATTAATTTTAAAAGACCTTTTGTTTTTGGTAATCAGCATATTTTTGATGTGGTAAAAAGCATTGGAGAAAACAAGTTAACTACTATTCCTATTGTTGGTAAAGACGAACAATACCTTGGATTAACTACAAGTGTCGATTTAATTGAACACTTAACTCGTTTGGCTTCTTTTCATGAACAAGGAGGTATTATTATTTTAACCATGAATGTTCATGATTATTCTTTGGCTGAAATTGCTAGAATCGTCGAATCAAATGACACTAAAATTTTAAGCTCTCATGTTGCTTCTAGTTATGACTCTAGTCAAGTAGAATTGGTTCTTAAACTTAACAACACGGATCTAACAAGAATCATTGCAAGTTTCGATAGATTCGGATACACGATCAAAGAATCTTATCACGAAAGTGAGCAAGATGATGATTTACAAGATCGTTACGATACACTAATGAATTTCTTAAAATTCTAGATGAGGCTTTTAAGCTTCTTTCTTTTTTTAAGTTCTCTGCTTTCGGCTCAGAACGAATTTTCAATTGACCAAATTTCCATTTCTGGAAACAAAACAACAAAAGATTTTATTATTCTTCGTGAATTGCCTTTTTCGAAAAATGACAAAGTAAATATAGCTGATACAGCAAAGTTGAAAGATCTAGCTATTCAAAATTTGAAAAACACGAACCTCTTTAATCAAGTTTCCCTCTCTTTTCATGAAAATAAGCTGGATTCGACGGTACAAGTAAAAGTGACCCTTCAAGAAAGATGGTATTTATGGCCGAATCCAAAATTTGAAATTATAGAACGAAATGTGCGTACTTGGTGGAGAAATGGTAGAAACTTAGACCGAGCTAATTATGGTCTGTTTGTGAGTCACTTAAATTTTAGAGGAAGAAGAGAAACGCTCAGACTTAAGGTTAAACTAGGCTATGTTCAAACACTGGGCTTTGATTATGATAATCCGTTTTTATCTAAGAAAGGTAAATGGGGATTAAGGTTGTCGTATCACTATCTAACCCGACATGAAATACCGGTTACATCAGAAAATGCGAAATGGGTTTTTTATAAAAATGAAGACCTTCAAGTTAGAGCAGAACATCAATCATTTGCTCAGGTCTATTACCGTCCACATTTTTTCTTACAGCACAAATGGACCATCAATCACAGATCGGTTTCCATTTTAGATGAAATTCAGAATAACCATCCTTACTATTTGAATAACAACCTGGATCAAAGCCAATACTATGCGCTGAAATATGAATTGAGATGGGACAAACGAAATGATAAAGACTTTCCAACTAAAGGACTATATTTAGAAAGCTCCATAGAAAAATTGGGTCTTGGTATTACCGATAAGACCGTGAATCATTTGTTTCTTATTTCGGAATGGAAGCAATTCTTTCAACTTAAACCAAAACTATTTTTCGCTTATGGAGCTCGTTTTGCTCTTTCTAATCAAAATGAAATAGCTACTTATGTAGAGCCAGTTTTAGGAAGACGAGAACTTCCAAGAGCTTACGATAACCACCTCATTCATGGGCAATCTTATGGAGTTGTTCGAACACATTTCAGGTTCCAATTCATCAATCGTGACGACATTAGGGTCCCTAAAATCCCTGAAAAGTTTAATCATGTTCCGATCAAAGCCTTTGTTGGAATCCATGGTGATATAGGATATGTAGATGATTTTATGAATTATCGAGAAAACGGACTTAACAACCAAGTTTTATATAGTGCGGGACTAAGCTTAGAGTCTGTCTCTTTTTATGATTTAGTCATGAGGCTAGAATATTCGATGAATCACTTGTTAGAATCGGGATTATTTATTCACTTTACAGCACCGATTTAATATGAAGATTTCAGTTTACGGAAAGAATATAAATAAAGTCCATTTCAACGAAGTGTTTGAAATGATGCAAACCTTGGTTAAAAATGAGGTTTACTTGTTTATTCATGAAAACGTTAAAGAATTGGCTCAAGGACTAACGAACTGTGAAGTCTTTTACCAAGATGAACTCATTCACGAAAGTGATTTAGTTTTAAGTATTGGTGGAGACGGTACCATTCTGAAATGCTTAGAGATCGTTCGTTCAAATAAAGTTCCTGTACTTGGAATCAATACTGGCCGATTAGGATTTTTATCGCATGTTGGTCTTGACGAAATCCCTTTAGCAATCGAAGCCATTCTAAATGAGAAACTAAATTTCGAAGAAAGATCCTTAATTGAACTGACTTCTCCAGACATCGAAATGGACTATCAAGTTGGTCTGAATGAAATCAGTATTCTTAAAAAAGATACTTCTTCTATGATAACCGTTCATGCGTATATCGATGGAGAATATTTTTCAACGTATTGGGCTGATGGATTGATCCTTTCAACACCTACAGGTTCTACTGGATATTCTTTAAGCTGTGGCGGACCTATTGTAAGTCCTGGTTCTGGAAACTTCATTCTTACCCCAGTTGCTCCGCATAACTTAAATGTTAGACCATTAATTATACCTGATAATCAAGAAGTTACACTTAAATTCAATGGTAGGTCTGAAGAATTTTTAATTGCCGTTGATTCTAACCACGCATCTTTGAGTAAGGATAACGAGTTGACAATCAAAAAAGCTAATTATCCATTCTTTTTAGCACGTTTAGAACAGCACTCTTTTTCAAATTCTTTAAAGAGTAAATTGATGTGGGGAATGGATAAAAGAAACGAGTAATTTCTCTTTAAACCATTGTATTACACGAATTTGTTATATTTGCTTAAATAAGATACTCTTATTCAAAGGTAAAGGCATGAATATTAAGTCACTAGTTTTATTGCTAATCATCTTGGTTCCAACCTTGATGAATGCACAAGGTAGACGTTGGAAACGTTATAGGTACGAAGTTTTTTACGGTTTAGGCGCAGCCAATCTTCTAGGAGAATTAGGAGGAGCTGATCAGATTGGAACTGACTACATTAAAGATTTAGAAATAAAAATGACTCGTCCAGGTATTTACCTTGGAATGAAGTATAGAACCACTCAGTTAACAGCTTTAAGACTTTCATTAACAGCTGGTTTTTTAAAAGGTGATGATCAAACAACAACTAACACGTATAGACATGCTAGAAACATCAACTTTAGGTCTCCTATCGTTGAAGCGGCATTGACGTATGAAGTAATGTTCTTAAAGGAAAGAAGCGGTCACCGTTATTCTTTAAGAGGTGTTAGAGGTATCAAAAGATTAGAACTTTATCCATATTTATTTTTCGGAGTTGGAGGTTTTTGGTTTAATCCACAAGGTCAAGATTTAGAAGGAAACTGGCATGGTTTAAGAAAGCTAAACACTGAAGGTCAAGGTCTAGTGCCAACGAGAAAAGAATACAGTCCATTCCAGATTGCTATTCCGGTTGGCTTAGGATTTAGATATGCTGTTGATAGAAGGTGGTTAGTTGGTGTTGAGTTTGGAATTAGAAAAACTTTCACAGATTATTTAGATGATGTATCTAAAACTTACGTTAGTGATCGCTTTCTATTTGGAGAACAGGCATCATACTTCTCAAATCCTTCAATTATTGAAGGGCTTCCTCCAGAGTTAATTACTCCCAATAATAAATATTTAGGGGCATTACCTGGTAAACAAAGAGGAGATCCAACTGATAAAGATTCATATATGTTCTTAACTCTTTCGGTAAGTTATAAGCTGAAAGCATCTAGAAGTGGTTTACCTAAGTTTGGTAGATAATAATTGAGCTTTTTACTCGTTAATCATTGATGAAAAAGATAATAATCATAAGCTGTATGTTTTTTACGTACAG
>CBFIFL010000010.1:0-58943 GCA_965661855.1 Flavobacteriales bacterium | reverse complement strand
AGTTAAAAAAGTGTTTTTACGCTACGATCGTTTCCATTTCATGAATATTGAAGAAGAAAAAACAAAAAAAATCCAAAAACAATCATGGAAACAGGCGAAGAAAAGTTTTTTGCAATTTTTCACAATACCTAAGATTTTAATAACAATCTGCCTCTTTTTATTTTTTGAATTTCTGATTGGTAATGGATTTATAGAATACATATTCTATTCTTTTGCTTTATTAATAGTTACAATATCAGGTAGTCTTTTTTATTTGAAGAGGAAATGGATTGGTAAAGAAAATTATCTTCAACTACATAAGTTTCATGGATTGTTTTCAATTTTGTTTCAATTGATACTTCAGGTAATGATTAATTCGCCATACGATACAATAATTACTAATTCGCTACCTTATACTGCATTTAGTACTTTTTCTTATTTAGTAATGTTTGTTGTAATTGAAATATATACAAATGAACTAAGGTCACTAAAACTACAAATCAATTGACAACATCTTTATTGATTTATTATGACTACTAATATCCTAATCACTTTTTGGAATTTTTGCTAACGTTTGTGTATATCGCATGCAACAATATCTCCCTATTTGGAAATAAACGCGCATGCAACATATTTCTTTTATAGAATAAATCTAATAAAACCAATTAATACAACATAAACCAACTAGTTAGAATTAAACATTTAAAAGGATTGTTTAAGGAAACAAAAAGGGATCTCAAATAGAGATCCCTTTTCAGTATTAATTGAGAATAAATTTACTCTTCTTTTTTCTCTTCAGACTTAGTTATTCCTTTAGCAATAGAGAACTTCAATTTGTTATCTTTCTTATTGAAAGCTACTTTGATCGTATCTCCTTCAACTAAGTTAGAGTTAATGATCTCTTCAGCTAATTGATCTTCCAATAACTTCTGAATAGCTCTTTTAAGAGGTCTAGCTCCATACTGAGCATCGAATCCTTGATCAGCGATGTAATCCTTTGCTTCATCGGTTAATTTAACTGTATATCCAAGATCAGTTACTCTCTTGTATAGTTTAGCTAATTCAATATCGATAATGTTATGGATATCATGTCTTTCTAAGCTATTGAATAAAACAATGTCATCAATTCTGTTTAAGAATTCTGGAGCGAATGCTTTCTTCAATGCATTTTGAATAACACCTTGAGTTGCATCATCATGTTGACTTGATTTAGCAGAAGTATTGAATCCAACACCTGTACCAAAGTCTTTCAACTGACGACTACCAATATTAGAAGTCATGATGATGATTGTATTTCTAAAATCAACTTTTCTACCTAATGAATCAGTTAAGTGACCATCATCTAATGCTTGTAACAATAAGTTAAAAACATCAGGGTGAGCTTTTTCGATCTCATCTAATAATACAATAGAATACGGCTTTCTTCTAACTTTCTCAGTTAATTGACCACCTTCTTCATATCCTACATATCCAGGAGGCGCTCCAACTAATCTAGTTACCGCAAACTTCTCCATATATTCTGACATGTCAATTCTTAATAAAGACTCCTCAGAATCAAATAAGAATTTAGCTAGTTCCTTACAAAGTTGAGTTTTTCCAACTCCAGTAGGACCTAAGAATATGAATGAACCAATTGGCTTGTTAGGATCTTTTAATCCAGCTCTATTTCTTTGAATAGCCTTAACGACTTTTTCAATAGCCTGATCTTGTCCGATTACCGTTCCTTGTAAACTTTCGTTCATCTTAGATAATCTACCTTGCTCTTTTTCAGCTACTCTAGTAACAGGAATACCTGTCATCATAGCAACTACTTCAGCAACATCTTCTTCAGATACAGATTCTCTATGTTGTTTAACATTTTCCTCCCATTTAGCAGTAGCTGCTTCTAATTGCTCATTTAACTTACGTTCTTCATCTCTTAATCGAGCTGCATCTTCGTAACGTTGAGATTTAACAACTTCCTTCTTATCAGCGTTGATTTTTTCGATTTTCTCTTCAATCTCAACGATTTCTTTAGGAACCTTGATGTTTGTGATATGCACTCTTGAACCAGCTTCATCCAATGCATCGATTGCCTTGTCTGGTAAGAATCTATCAGTGATGTATCTAGCTGTTAACTTAACACATGCTGCAATTGCTTCATCAGTAAAAGTAACACTGTGGTGATCCTCATATCTTAATTTGATGTTATTCAAAATCTGAATAGTTTCATCAATAGAAGTTGGCTCAACCAATACCTTTTGGAATCTTCTTTCTAACGCTCCATCTTTTTCGATGTGTTGTCTGTACTCATCAAGAGTTGTAGCACCTACACATTGCAGCTCACCTCTTGCTAAGGCTGGCTTAAACATGTTAGAAGCATCTAAAGATCCAGTTGCACCTCCAGCACCAATAATAGTGTGGATTTCATCAATGAATAGGATAATGTCTCTTGACTTCTCTAATTCATTCATTACAGCCTTCATTCTCTCTTCGAATTGACCTCTATACTTTGTTCCAGCGACTAAAGAAGCTAAATCAAGAGTAACGATTCTTTTACCGAATAGAATTCTAGAAACTTTTCTCTGAACAATTCTTAAAGCTAAACCTTCAGCAATGGCAGATTTACCTACACCAGGCTCACCAATTAAGATTGGATTGTTTTTCTTTCTTCTACTCAAAATCTGAGATACTCTCTCGATTTCGTCCTCACGACCAACAATAGGGTCTAACCGACCTTCTTCAGCCATCTTAGTAAGGTCTCTTCCAAAATTATCTAGAACCGGAGTCTTTGATTTATTGTTTTCTTGCTTTTTTCCACTTCCTCCTGAAAAACCGCTTCCACCAAAATCTTCGTTCTCTTCTCCTGGAGAACCTGGGAAGTCAGCCCTCATTTGAGGAGTGTCTTTTTCTTCATCGTTTAACATATTCATTTCGTCTTTGATGATATCGTAATCAATGTTATAATTGGTTAATACTTTTGTTACTACGTTTTCTTGGTCCTTTAATATAGAAAGCAATAAATGCTCTGTACCAATCACGTTACTTTTAGTAAACTTTGCCTCTAAGTATGTGATTTTTAAAGTCCTCTCTGCTTGCTTAACCAGTGGAAGGTTTCCTGAATGATTGAACTTACCTGTACTCTTAGGTTTAATGTGAAGTTCAAGTTCATGTCTTAATTCCTTTAAGTCAATTTTTAAAGAAGTAAGGATTTGAATAGCGTTTCCTTCTCCTTCTCTAAGTAAGCCAAGAAACAAGTGTTCCACACCAATGTAATCATGTCCTAATCGAAGAGCTTCCTCTCGGCTAAAACTAATTACCTCTTTTACTCTAGGTGAAAATTTTGCTTCCATAATCTATGTTGTTTTAGTGTTGAACTATTGCGAATAGCCATAATAAAACATAACCTTTCAAAAATAGATTATACGTGCAATTCGACACCTTTAAAATACGGCTAATTTTCAACAAAAATTTGTTAGTAATTAGACTTTTGACTAGGTTATCAAAGGGTGCTAATTTGGTATCTTAGTGTTCTTGTAAAAAACACAATTATAGATGGCTGAAGGAGAAAAAATTATTCAGGTTGATATTGAGGAACAAATGAAAAGTGCTTACATCGATTATTCGATGTCGGTTATTGTTTCTAGAGCACTTCCAGACGTGAGAGATGGTTTAAAACCAGTTCACAGAAGAGTCCTTTACGGGATGTTAGATTTAGGTGTTCGTTCTTCTAGTTCGTATAAGAAATCAGCAAGAATTGTTGGAGAGGTTTTAGGTAAGTATCACCCACATGGTGATTCTTCTGTATATGATACAATGGTACGTATGGCTCAGGATTGGTCTTTACGTTATCCATTTGTTGACGGTCAGGGTAACTACGGATCTGTAGATGGAGATTCTCCAGCAGCAATGAGGTATACTGAAGCGAGATTAACTAAGATCGCTGAAGAGATGTTGAAAGATCTAGACAAAGAGACGGTTGATTTCAGGTTAAACTTCGATGACTCTTTAGAGGAGCCAAGTGTAATGCCGGCTTTATTACCAAGTTTGTTACTTAACGGTGCTTCGGGTATTGCTGTTGGTATGGCAACCAATATGCCTCCACATAACTTAACTGAAGTTGTAAGTGGTATTATCGCATACATCGACAATAGAGATATTGATGTTGAAGGTTTAATGCAATACGTTAAAGCTCCTGATTTTCCAACAGGTGGAACAATCTACGGTTACGATGGTGTTAAAGATGCTTTCGAAACAGGTAGAGGTAAGATCGTAATGAGAGCTAAATCTGAGATCGAGGTATTACCAAGTGGAAAGGAAAGAATCATTGTTACTGAGATTCCTTACCAGGTGAACAAGGCTGAGATGATTAAGAAGACAGCTGAGTTAGTTAATGCTAAGAAAATTGAAGGTATTTCGGATATCCGTGATGAATCGGATAGAAGAGGTATGCGTATTGTATATGAGATCAAAAACAACGCTATTACTAATGTTGTTTTAAACAAGTTATATAAGTATACTCAATTACAGAGTTCTTTCTCTGTAAATAACATTTGTTTAGTTAAAGGTCGTCCTGAGTTATTGAACTTAAAAGGATTGATTGAAAACTATGTAGAGCACAGACATGAAGTTGTTGTTCGTAGAACGGAGTATGAACTACGTAAAGCTGAAGAAAGAGCGCATATCTTAGAAGGTTTAATTATTGCATCTGATAACATTGATGAGGTAATTAAAATTATTAGAGCTTCTAAGAGTCCTGATGAAGCTAGAGAGCAATTGATGGATCGTTTCAAATTATCTGATATCCAATCGAGAGCGATTGTAGACATGAGATTAAGATCTTTAACTGGTCTTGAGCAAGACAAGTTAAGAAACGAGCATGCTGAGTTAATGGGTAAAATCGCTGACTTAAAAGCAATTCTTGCATCGGAGGAGATGAGAATGGATATCATTAAAGAAGAACTAGTTGGTTTAAGAGACAAGTTTGGTGATGATAGAAGATCTCAAATTGACTTCGCAGGAGGTAACTTTAGAATAGAAGACATCATTCCTAATAAAGAAGTAGTTGTTACTATTTCTCACTTAGGATATATCAAGAGAACAGAATTAACAGAATACAGACAGCAGTCTAGAGGTGGGGTTGGAGCAAAAGGTTCTTCTACAAGAGATAAAGATTTCTTAGAACACATCTTTGTTTCAAGAAACCACAACTGGTTATTAATATTTACTGAAAAAGGTAAGTGTTTCTGGATGAGAGTATTTGATATTCCAGAAGGAGCTAAAGCGACTAAGGGTAGACCAATTCAAAACTTAATCAACTTAGATAGAGATGATAAAGTAATGGCATACATCAACGTTGCAGATTTAACTGATGAAGAGTACATCAACAACAACTATATCTTAATGTGTACTAAGCAAGGTATCATTAAGAAAACATCATTAGAGGCTTACTCAAGACCAAGACAAAATGGTATTAATGCCATTACAATTAGAGAAGACGATGAACTATTAGAAGCCAAGTTAACTTCTGGTTCTTCTGAAATCATGATTGCAGCTAGTGGTGGTAAGTCAATTAGGTTCAACGAGACTGATGCTCGTCCAATGGGAAGAAATGCTTCTGGAGTTAGAGGTATCAAATTGGAAGAGGGACAACATGTTGTTGGAATGATTGCGGTAGAAGATGTAAATACTACTGTTTTAGTAATCTCTGAAAATGGATACGGTAAGCGCACTTCTGTTGAGGATTATAGAAAAACAAATAGAGGTGGTAAAGGTGTTAAAACCATTAATATTACTGAAAAGACAGGTTCTTTAATCGCTATTAAGAATGTAGATGAATCTAATGATTTGATGATTATAAATAAATCTGGAATCGCAATTAGAATCAGTGTTGAAGAACTTAGAGTCATGGGTAGAAATACGCAGGGTGTTAAGGTCATAAACTTGAGAAAAAATGATCAAATCGCCGGTGTTGCTAAAGTTCCTGCTCCAACAGAGGAGGAAAGACAAGCAGAGGAGGAAGAGTTGAGAGCTGAAAACGAAGGAGAAACTCCAGACACTGAAACTCAAGATTAGATTTGGTAATAAACTAATATTTAAAGGTTGTCTTTTACGAGACAACCTTTTTTATTTGCATCAGTCTTAATGAAAATGAATTTTAGTTTACAATCGATAGGGTGCGGCGATGCTTTTGCAAGTTTAGGTGAATATCATTCAGCTCATCTGGTGCATTGTGAAGGAAAGAATATTCTTTTGGATTGTGGAGTCACAATTCTTCATTCCATGCATGCGTATCAAATTGATCCTTTAGCTATTGATGTTATTGTTGTAAGTCATTTTCATGGAGATCACATTGGTGGCTTTCCTTTTCTTTTACTTAAGAATGTCTACCAACTCAATAGAACAAAACCTTTGCTGATTTTTGGTCCTGTTGGTTTAAGAGAAAGACTAAGAGTCTTAATTGAAGCAATGTATCCAGGTAATGGAGATAAAATGCTAAGTCAAGCTTATTTAAGCATTCAGGAATTGAGTCCAAATGAGAAGCTAAATATGGATGGTTTAGATATTCATTTATTTAAGGTAGATCACGGAAATTCGGAGGAAGCTTGTGGGATTTCGATATTAAAGGAGGATTTTAAATTTGTTTACTCAGGTGATACGTCAATGTCAGACATACTAATAAATGAGCTATCTGATGCAAATATGGCTTTACTTGAATGCTGCTCTGTAGAGCCTTTAAAAGGACATATGTGTCAAAAAGATATAGATTGGATTTCTGATAATATGAAAATTGAGAAGGTATTTATATGTCATCAAAGTGAACCAATTTCATTTAGAGATGTAACAGTGCAAAAAATAAAGCAAGGGGAGACATATGTTTATTAGAGTATTATTCACGTTGTTATTTGTGTTGTCTTTAAATTCAAAGGCTCAAAATTGGGAGTTCGGTTCTGGGTTGGCACCTGAATTTAATTTTCAAACCACAAGTATAGGTCTTGAAGGTAAAAGCTATATTGGTTATGGTAAATTAGCCATTACTCCAAAGTATACTTACTACCCAAGTGCTATTATTAATGACACCATTTATGACAATAATGTTCAGGAGAGAATCTTCTCGCTTGGACTCCAGTATATGATTAATCCAAATAATCGCTACCACTTTTATGGTTTAGTAGAGGTAGCCTTTAACCGATGGATGAATCATGGAGAATCGGCAATGTCTAATGTGACTCCAAACAATGTTTTTCCACAGGTAGGACTTGGAACCATGCGAACATATGGTTGCTTTAGGCCTTATGCGGATATCAAGTATAACTATTTCTGGAAAGAGGCTAGTGCAAGAATTGGGGTTCTTTGGTTTCCTTTTAATTGTACTGAGCCAAGCTCAAATTATTGTCCAGCATTTAATTAAGAATTATGAAAATATTTAAATATTTAATAGCTGTTATGGTCATAACAGCATGCAGTAAAGATAGAGTTGAATTATTAGAAGAGAATATTTCTTATGAATCAATGGATAGCTTTTTAGAAGCTAACAGACCTAGTGCTCAGGTTTTCATTGTTGATACAGGAGGTTCTGGTCCGATTATAGCAAACGGAGGAACACAATTATGGTTGGACAGCTCCATTTTTGTTGATTCATCTGGAGTTTCACCAACTTACCCTTTCGAAGTTAGTTTATTGGAATTATATAGTATTTCAGACATGATATTATGGGATGCTACAACAGGAAGAGATGGGAATTTGCCATTGTTTTCTGAAGGAATAATGAAACTGAATGCCAGTAAAGATGGTCAAGACTTATCGGTAAAATTTGGAAAGGAATACCTAGTAGATTTTGTAAGACATCATGGTCAAGTTGCTAATCTATTTGAAGGGTATGGTGGAAATGGAAGTCAGGCTACTTATTGGCTGCCTTCTTCAGATGCTTTAGTTGATAATCAGACTTTTATAACATTTGGAGCAAACTCTATAGGATGGTTACAGGCCTATGGTAGTCCTAGTTTAAATGCGGTTAACTCCCACTTAAGTTTGGATATACCAGGTACTGATATCCAGAATGTTAAACAATTCTTCGTAATTGGAGATTACAACGCATTATTACCGGTACAAGGAGGTTTAACTTTAAAAGGAGGATTAAATGTTAAGGTGGTTTGCTTTGCTAAGCAAGGAAATAACGAGTATAAATGGTTTGAAGAAACGGTTGCTTTAACAAGTAATCGTAATGTTGAAGTAATCTTTGAAACAGTTACTGAGCAAGGACTATTAAGTAAAATTACATCTCTGTGATGTTTTTGACGAATAATTAATACTTTTGAATCATGTCAAAAGTGGAGTCAGCAATTATTGGAGGAGGTTGTTTCTGGTGTATAGAGGGGATCTACAGACAGTTTAAAGGGATTGTTGATGTTCAGCCAGGTTATGCTGGAGGAGATAAAAAAAATCCAACTTACGCCGAAGTTTGTACCGGTAGTACTGGTCATGCAGAAGTTGCAAAAATTGACTTTGACACATCTGTTTTTTCATATAAGAATATCATTGAGATTTTCTTTTCAGCTCATGATCCTACCACTCAAAACCGACAAGGAGAAGATGTAGGGACTCAATACAGATCTGTAGTCTTTTACATGAGTGAAGAGCAAAAGAAAACCGCGTTTAATGTTATCACAAGTCTTACAGAGGAAAAAGTGTTTTGGGATCCGATTATAACCGAGGTTTCAAAGCATAAAGAATTCTGGCCTGCAGAAGATTATCACAAAAATTATTACGCAAGTCATTCAGATGAGCCATACTGTAATATAGTCATCTCTCCAAAGATTGCTAAGATTAGAAAGAAATTCAATCATTTTTTTGTTGATTAGTTACTTTCTTTAAGTTGTTCCGTTTTAGATTACAATAGCTATTTTTATACCGTGAAAAATATACAAACCCTAGTTTACAGTCTTGTCGTATTATTGCTGATGTCTTGTTCAGAGTATTCTGAATTATTAAAGAGTACAGATTACGATGTGAAATTCGAAGCAGCTAAAGAGTATTACGAAGAGAAAGAGTACTTCAAAGCGGAGACCTTATTGAAAGAATTGTTAACGGTTTATAAAGGGACAAAGAAAGCGGAGCAAATCTATTATTACTATGCGTACTGCCAGTATGGATTAAATGACTATGATTTTGCAGCCTTTCACTTTAAAAACTTTGTAAAGAACTTTTCTAAATCAGAAAGAGCAGAGGAAATGCATTACATGATTCCTGTTTGCTACTCAAAGTTATCACCAGATCCTTCTTTAGATCAAAGTCATACGCAAAAGGCGATTGAAGAATTTCAGTTGTTTTTAGATAAGTATCCAAATACAGAAAGAAAGGAAGAAGCTAATAATGAAATTGATTTACTCAGAGATAAGTTAGAAACAAAGGCTTTTGAATTGGCTTATCTGTATTACAAAGTAGAAGACTTCAAAGCGGCCATCATTGCTTTAAAGAATGTGATTAAAGATTATCCAGATGTAGGTAAAGCTGAAGAGATTAGATTCTACATTGTAGAATCGTCTTATTTGTTGGCAAAGATGAGTGTTGAGTCTAAACAAGTGGAGCGTTATAGAAACACTTTAGAAGAAATAAATACATTTGAATACAAACACAAAGATTCTGATTATCAGAAACAAGTGGATAATTATAGAAAGCTAAGTAAAAAAGCTTTATCTTTGCAGGACTAATTTTCTAAGCTATGGATTACAAGAAGACGAATGCGTCTCCATCTACGGAGACAAGAGATATTTTAGATTTTGATAAAGGGACAGAGAATTTATACGAAACTTTGGCTGTGATTTCAAGAAGAGCTGACCAAGTTGGTGTTGATTTAAAGCAAGAGTTAAATTCAAAATTAGAAGAGTTTGCTTCTTCTACGGATAATTTAGAAGAGATCTTTGAGAACAGAGAGCAAATCGAAATTTCAAAGTTTTACGAAAGATTACCTAAGCCTGTTTCTATTGCTATTCAGGAATATTTAGAAGACAAGATATATTTCAGAAACCCTTCGAAAGAAGTGGGAGAAGATGCTTAAGCATAAAAAAATTCTGATTGGTATTACTGGTGGTATTGCTGCCTATAAAATCAATCATCTCGTAAGGGAGTTAATAAAATTGGAAGCAGAAGTCAGAGTAATTATGACTTCTGCTTCTTTTGATTTTGTCACACCCTTAACCTTATCTACACTTTCCAAGAATTCAGTTATTTCAGATTTTTCTAAGCCTGATGGCACCTGGAATAATCATGTAGAGCTGGCCTTGTGGGCTGATGCTTTTTTGATTGCTCCATGTACCGCAAATACTATGGCTAAAATGGCTAATGGTATTTGTGATAATGTATTAATGGCTACTTATTTATCTGCAAAATGTCCTGTACTATTCGCTCCAGCAATGGATTTGGATATGTACAAGCATGGTTCTACAGAGAAAAACATTGATCAATTATTAGATTACGGAAACGTAATGATTCCAGCAGAGGAAGGAGAACTGGCAAGTGGTCTAATAGGTAAAGGTCGAATGGCCGAACCGGAAACCATTATTCAGTATTTAAGTCGAGTACTTTGTGATCAAGACTTATTAGATAAAAAAGTATTAATTACGGCCGGACCTACCTATGAAGCGATCGATCCAGTTAGATTTATAGGAAATCATTCTTCTGGTAAAATGGGAGTTAGTCTTGCTGAAGAGTTAAGTAGAAGAGGGGCAAGTGTGAAATTAGTGATAGGACCGTCATCGGTTAAATCTTCTGAGTTTATAGAGCGCTTTGATGTGAAATCTGCTGATCAAATGTTTACTATAGTAGATCGATTTAAAGATCAGATGGATATCATGATAATGTCTGCAGCAGTAGCTGATTTTAAGCCTAAGGATCAAGCGGAAAATAAGATAAAGAAAACGGAAGGTACTCCTACTATTGATTTAGTAGAGAATCCGGATATTCTTTCTAGCGTCGGAGAAACGAAAAGAAAAGATCAGCTTTTGGTTGGTTTTGCTTTGGAAACGAATAACGAATTGGAAAATGCTAAATCTAAATTGCTTAGAAAGAATTTAGATTTGATTGTATTGAATTCTTTAAATGATAAAGGAGCTGGTTTTCAATCAGAGACAAATAAAGTGACCCTAATTGACAAGAAAATGAATATTGATTCGTTTGAGCTTAAGTCAAAAGATAAGGTGTCAAAAGATATCGTGAATAAATTATTAGAATTGATTTAGTATGAAGTTGATCGCTTTGTTAATGCTTTTGTTTTTTTTTAACTCTGTTTTTACACAAGAGTTAAACTGTAACGTTGAGGTTGTGCATCCTGGTGTATCTACTAATGACGAAAGAATTTTCGAATCTTTGAAGCAAACCATTTTCGAGTTTATGAATAACACGAAATGGACAAGTGATAACTACAAAGTGGAAGAAAGAATAGGGTGTTCTATTTTTATTTCTGTTTCTGAGATGCCAACTTCAGATAGGTTTGTTGCAAGTATTCAAGTTCAGTCTTGGCGACCAGGTTATAAAACCAATTACAATTCAACATTACTTAATTTTAATGATGATGATTTTACATTTCAATATGTAGAGTTTCAACAGCTTCAATTCGCTTTAAACCAAACAACTAATAACTTGACTTCGGCTTTGGCTTATTATGCATATGTGATTTTAGGTTTAGATTATGATTCTTACGCACTTAACGGAGGACAAAGTCATTTTGAAACTGCTCAAACAATTGTAAACACAATGCAAAGTACCGGGGATAAAGGGTGGAAAGCTTTTGACGGAACGAGAAATAGATACTGGCTAGTTGAGAATGCATTGAACCCAGCCTTGGCTAACCTTAGAAGCTTTTGGTACGAGTATCATTTAAAAGGTATAGATGTATTAGAATCTGATGAGACAAAAGCAAGGATGGCAATAACAGCTGCCATACTTACTTTGAAAAGTTTACATGAAAACAGACCCAATGCATTTCTTACTCAGTTGCTGCTAAATGGTAAGTCAAATGAAATAGTTAACATTTACAAAGAGGCTTTTCCAAATGAGAAAACTCAAGTAGTTACGACTCTTAGTTTGGTTGATGCGCCAAATATTCAAACTTACTCTGAAATCAATAAATAATTAGGAAATAAAAATGGCCGCCAATATTGACAGCCGTTCTTAGTTAAACAAGAATTTTAGTTTAGCTCTTCACCTTCGATTCAAAAGTAAATAGATTGTCTCGATTTGAGAAATCAAATTTTACTAAAAACTGACATTCTATCTATTTAATAGATTGAACGTAGCATCCAGGGTATTTCGAACTAAGTATTTCTTTCTGCTTTTGAGCTTCCATTTTAGAGACAAATGGACCGATATAAACTTTGTACAGAGGTTTTCCGTTTGGGTTATAATCAGGAATCCATAAAAAATTACCCAGGTCTTTATTTTTTTGAATTTTCAAAGCACCTTTTATAGCCGATTCTTTTTTAGAAACTGCCGAGATGGATATAATGTAGAATGGTGTTTTGTATAAGCTACCGTTTCTTTCTACTTCTGGTGTATTTGATGTTTCTTCTTTAATTGGCTCTTCGATGGTCACTGTAGACTCTATAGGAGACTTCTCTTCTTGTTGGATGCTGTCTTTAACTGCGCTACTGTCTAGGTTAGCCAGCTCTTCATTCAAGTTCACTTGACTTAAAGAAGCTAATGAATCGTAGAAATTATCATTGCTAACTGTATAGTCAACTTCATTTTTTACAGATTCGTCTATAACTTCTTTTTGATCAAAGTCACCATTTTGATACATTACATAAACGGTTTTTGAACCGATACCTAAGGCAATAAACGTGATAACTAGTCCTATATATAGTAGTGATTGTTTCATTCTACAACAAAAATAGTTTTTTAAAATTGTTTGTCAAGTTATAGCTAAGGAGTCTTAATTTTACATAAAATCAATGAACATGAAAAAGTTAGTTTTTGCTTCTAATAATCCTAATAAGCTGAAGGAAATTCAAGACGTTTTAACAAACGTTGAAATCTTAAGTTTGAAGGATATTAATTGTTTTGATGAGCTTCCTGAAACACAAGACACCTTAGAAGGGAACGCTTTTCAAAAAGCTCAATACGTTAAAGATAACTTTGGATATGATTGCTTTGCTGATGATACAGGGTTAATGGTTGAAGCTTTAGATGGTAGACCAGGAGTTTATTCTGCTAGATATGCGGGTCCTGATTGTTCATCAGAAGGTAATATGGATTTGCTTTTAAAAGAATTATCAGATAAGAATAATAGAAAGGCAAAATTCTCAACAGTTATTGCTTTGGTTACTGATAACGAACATCAATCGTTCGAAGGAAGTGTTGAAGGAGTTATTTTGGAAGAAAAAAGTGGAAAGGAAGGTTTTGGATATGATCCAGTCTTTAGACCAGAATCTTCAAATGTTAGTTTTGCGGAAATGTCAAAGTCTGACAAAAATAAAATTAGTCATAGAGGGAGAGCTTTAGAGAAGTTTTCAGAATATCTTAAAAAGCAGGCTTAAGTAATATTTGATGGATATCGTCTTTGATTCTAGCGATTAAAGATTCTTCATCATCTTCTATTCCGTTATATGCTTCAGCAACCCCGTTTAAGATGTATAAGTAATCATCTTTCAGTTGTTGATCAAAGTAATGCTTACACAGTTTAATTTCTTCTAATGCCCAACGATAAGCATTTTCAGTACTTACTTTTTGTCTATGTTGAAGTAATAAAACTATTTCAGCGATGTCATAGTTTGAACTAACTTCTTCACTTAATTTTTCAATTAAGGAATGAACCTTGTCTATTTCATCTTCTTGAATTTCATTATCTGCTAAAGCAACACAATAGATTAATTGTCCAAGTGCATAATAAAGTCTTTGTTTCCCTTCCATGTAGAGTAAGTTAGGAATAGTTAATGGAAGATAAGCTGATTAAAGTCACTAAAGATAAGTTGCTGTGTAAGATTCTTTTGACTCTTTTAAACCATTTACTGAGCCTTGATAAACAAGGTTTCCTCCCTTAATACCTGCTTCAGGACCTAGATCAATTATCCAATCTGCAGCTTTTAATACTTCCGTATTGTGTTCGATAACTATTACTGTATGTCCAAGTTGAATTAAGGCATCAAATGATTTCAATAGTTTATGAATATCATGAAAATGAAGTCCAGTTGTAGGCTCATCAAAGATAAATAGAGTAGGCGTAGGTCTTGTAGATTTGGTTAAGTACGAGGCTAGTTTTACCCTTTGAGCTTCTCCTCCAGATAGCGTTGAAGAACTTTGTCCCATTTTAACATACCCCATTCCGACGTCTAGCAAACATTTAAGCTTATTGTTGATTTTCTTTTCTATACGAGCTTCTTTTGCATTTTCATCAATAGCAATTTGAAAAAAGTCATATGCGTCCTGAATCGTTAATTCAAGAATATCGAATATGTTCTTTTCTCTATACGTAACCTCAAGTACATCTTCTTTAAACCTCTTTCCTTTACAATTGTCACATTGAACCTGAATGTCCGCCATGAACTGCATCTCAATATTCACTGTTCCTTCTCCCAAGCAAACTTCACATCGTCCACCTTCAACATTGAAAGAGAATGCGCTTGGCTTAAATCCGTTTAGTTTAGATAAGGTTTGATTAACAAATAATTGTCTGATGTCATCATATGCCTTAACATAAGAGGAAGGATTCGAACGGCTCGATTTTCCAATAGGATTTTGATCGATGAACTCAATCTCTTCTACTTTGTCTATAGCTCCTTCAATTGCTTTATGAAGCCCTGGTTTTATTTTAAATATTTCTTTTTCTTGAAGTAAGCCAGGATATAAAATATCTCTAATTAAAGTTGATTTACCAGACCCACTAACTCCACTAACACAAGTAAAAGCATATAGAGGAAACTTTACATCAATATTCTTTAAGTTATTGTGCTGTGCTCCTTTGATTTCAATAAAGTGGGAGAATTTGGATTTTATTTCACGATTTACAATCTCTCTGGTTTTATTAATATAGTCTGCTGTTAAACTTCCTTTTGCTTTTCTAAGTTGTTTAATATCTCCTTGAAAAATTAATTCCCCACCTAACGAACCTGCTTCAGGACCAATATCAATAATCTGATCAGCAGCCATGATCACATCTTCTTCATGTTCAACTACTATAACCGTATTACCAAGTTCTTTTAAGCCATTTAAGACTTCAATAAGCTGTTTTGTATCTCTTGGATGTAATCCTATTGATGGTTCATCTAACACGTACATAGAACCCACCAAAGAAGACCCTAATGAAGTAGCCAAGTTGATACGTTGAGATTCTCCTCCAGAAAGGGAAGAAGAAAGTCTGTTAATGGAAAGGTAGGTAAGCCCTACTTTTTGTAAGTATGAAATACGATTATTGATTTCCAGCAATAAACGTTCTGCAATTTTAGCATCATGATCATCTAGCTTAAGCTTGTTGAATACTTGTTCCAGTTCATTGATTGGAAGGTCAACTAAATCGTTGATAGTAAAACCGTCAATTTTCACATTGTAAGTTTCTTTTCGGAGTCTTTTTCCTTTACAAACATTACATTTCGTTCTTCCTCTATAACGAGCAAGCATGACTCTGTTTTGAATTTTGTATTGCTTAGCTTCAAGTTTAGCGAAAAACTGATTGATCCCTTGAAAAGCTTTGCAACCATCCCAAAGTAAATCTTTTTCCTCATCACTTAAATCGATATAAGCTTTATGAATAGGGAAGTTAACTTCATCCACATTCATTACAATTTTATTCTTCCACGTTTTTAGCTTTTCACCATTCCAACAAGCCACCGTTCCTTGATAAACGGATTTGTTAGGATCTGGAATAACTAAGTCTTCATGAATTCCAATTGTTTTACCAAATCCTTCGCATTTTGGACAAGCACCATGTGGACTATTAAAAGAAAAGAAATCTTCACTTGGTTCAACGAAGAGTGTTCCATTTGATTCGAATCGATTCGTGAAATCAGTTCTATCTAATGTTTTATTTAAGAGAATAGAACAAGTACCTGCTCCTTCATAGAATCCAGTTTGAATGGAGTCAGCAAGGGCTTGTAATTGTTCTTCATCTTTGGTTGTTTTAAAACGATTAATTAAAAGCTCAATCGGTTCAGAAAAATCACTATCTAAATCAATTGCGTCTTGTAGACTTACAATTTCATTATCTATGAGTACTCTGCTAAACCCTTGTTGAAGAAGGATCCCTAAATGGTCTACTTTTTTTCTTCCTTCAGGGAATGTTATAGGAGCTGTTAAAAGTCCTTTTAATCCATCTTCTTGTGATTGGATAAAGTCAATAACATCTGTTACACTATGTTTTTTAACTACTTCACCAGTTTCAGGATCAATTGTTTTTCCAATTTTAGCAAAGAGTAATTTCAAGTAATCATAAATCTCCGTTGTTGTTCCAACCGTTGATCTAGGATTTTTACTATTAACCTTTTGTTCTATTGCAATAGCAGGGGAGATCCCTTGTATGTAATCCACTTCTGGTTTTTCTAGCTTACCTAAAAACTGTCTTGCATAAGAAGACAGACTTTCCACGTAACGTCGCTGTCCTTCTGCATATAGTGTATCAAAAGCTAAAGAAGACTTACCTGAACCAGAAAGTCCTGTTATCACAACCAACTGATCACGAGGAATCGTGATGTCAATATTTTTCAAGTTGTGAACACGAGCTCCTTTTATGATGATCTTATCTAAAGGTTGGCTGGCTTCTTTTGCTGATTTCGACATATGTGCGTTAGAGTCTAGTAGTGAAATTTGTAATCGTGGATATATTTCGCTAAATTAATAAGAGTTAAGAAAAGTTAATCTTTTTTTTACCCTCATACAATAAAGTAAATTTACGCTCGTTGTAATTAACAATAACAAAAAAAAACTGATCGCCTATAGTCGCAATTCTACTCTTTAAAACTGTTTGTTGAACCTTAAAAGTGATAGAGTATGCGATTTATTCAAAAATCAGATCAGGAATTAATTAAAATTTATTTAACAGGAGATGAGTCAGCGTTAGGAATGCTAATTCAAAGACATCAATCTCAAATCTTTTCATTCTTAATGTCTAAGTTGAAAAACAAGGCTATTGCGGAAGATTTGTTTCAAGATGTGTTTGTGAAAGTGATTAACACGATGAAGGCTGGTAAGTATAATGAAGAAGGTAAGTTTTTACCTTGGGTAATGAGAATCTCTCACAACATCATGATTGATCATTTCAGAAAGTCTAACAAAATGAAAATGGTTAGAGCTATAAAGAATGGCGCAGATGAAAGTGATGAGTTCGATGTTTTAACGAATATTAAAGAAAGCTCGAAGCGAGTAGATGAGGAAATGGAGTTTACTCAGATCAGAGGAGATCTGAAAAAGTTAATTAGACTTTTACCTGAAGATCAAAAAGAAGTTTTAATCATGCGTCATTATTACAAGATGAGTTTTAAAGAAATCTCAGAAATGACGAATGTAAGTATCAATACTGCCTTAGGAAGAATGAGATATGCACTGATGAACTTGAGAAAAATGATTAGTGAAAAAGAATTAAATATGCACTTAGGATAATAATTGATTCTGTTCTGCGTTTAAGAGAAAATTAAGCGCATGAATAAATTATTTACTCTAACAGAATTATCGATGTATTTAAATAATCAACTTTGCGAAAGTGATAGAAGATTAGTAGAAGATGGAGCATTAGTGGATACAGAGGTTCAAGCTGATATTTCTTGGCTGAAGACTAAACAAGATGAAATCGCCGCAGTTCCTTCAAGCAAATGCATTAATAATATTATGAATTACTCTAAAACAACCTCAGTGGTTCATACAAAAACAGATCATTTCATATTTCGTTTGAATTAATTGAAATTCGAACAAAAGTAAAAGGTCACCTTCAGGGTGACCTTTTTTATTTGAGGAGATTTGTTAGCGATTATAAAATAACCTTGAAAATTTATCGAATATGATAATGTCAGTGACAGCTTGTGATTGGCCTGGAGTGAAAGATGCTGTTCATAAAATGAAAGCTCAATCTAAAGCAGTTGATGCTGAAGACATGTTTCAGGCTATGGACAAAGTCGAATTCCATTTAGGTAAGGATGGTTTCAGTCATGAAGTAGAAACGGAGTTAAATTATATTCTACATAATATTAGCAAAGTAGTTCAACAAGTTCAAAACAAGATTACTGAACTTTCTTAGACCTTTCCATTGTCACTACTATAGATTTAGAAGCTGGTGTATGACTCTTATCTGCTTTTAATCCGATCGGAACCAAAACATTCGTTTCAGGAAAATAAGTAGCAATACACTTTCTAGGAATTGGATAGGATACTACTTTAAATAGATTTGCCTCTCTAGTTTCCGTATTAAAATGACTTTTAAGATCAACCACTTCAAGGTTTTTAAAACCTCTTTCATTCATATCTTCTTGATTCATTAGAACCACACGTCTTTCTCCGTATATACCTCTGTATCGATCATCCATACCATAGATCGTAGTATTATACTGATCATGAGTACGAATAGTCATCATTAAATACTCTTCCTTTTTCAAATGATGTTCAGGTAATTCATTAACTGTGAAATTAGCCTTACCGGTGTGAGTTACTGAAAAATCACCTGATCGTACATTATTTGGGAGATAGAAGCCTTCAGGGATTCTAACTCTCTCATTATAATTATCAAAACCTGGAATAACTGCTTCAATAAACTCTCTAATCACATCGTAATCATTACGCATTTTAGTCCAATGCTTTTCCTCTGGAAAAAGTCTCTCTGCAAGTTCACAAACTATAGCTACCTCACTTTTTAAATCTTTACTTACAGGTGTTAATCTTCCTTGAGAAGAATGAACTACTCCCATGGAGTTTTCAACTGATACGAATTGACTCCCTTGGTGTTGTAAGTCAATTTCTGTCCTGCCTAAACAAGGTAAAATTAAACCGATCTCTCCATGAACCAAATGACTTCTGTTTAGTTTCGTTGAGACATGAACCGTCAGTTTACAGTTTCGTAAAGCTTTTGCGGTATACTCTGTGTCAGGTGCAGCAGATAAGAAGTTTCCACCCATTGCAAAGAAAACTTGATTTACTTTCTTATTCATAGATTCAATGGCTGACACTACATCATAACCATGTTCTCTAGGAGATTTAAACTCAAATACTTCATCTAATTTATCGGAAAAGGAGGTAGGAGGCTTCTCCCAAATCCCCATTGTTCTATCACCCTGAACATTGGAATGTCCTCTAACCGGACAAGTACCAGCACCTTGTTTACCAATACTTCCTCGCATCAGTAATAGGTTTACTACTTCTTGAATATTTCCAACTCCGTTCTTATGTTGAGTCAATCCCATTGCCCAACAAATGATCATGTTAGGATTCTCTATAATAAGCTCCGCTGTCTTCTCAACTAATGCCAATTCAACACCTGACTGACGAACTAATAAGTTAAAGTCCTGCTTAAGTAAATCTTCTTTAAACTCTTGAAAACCTGATGTTTTGTCATTTATAAATTTATAATCAAGAACTCCACCAACTTCTTCTTCAGCTTTAAACATTAAGTGCATGACAGCCTTTAAAAAGGCTAAATCACCATTAATGGTTACAGGTATATGAAGATCAGCTAGTTTTGATCCTCCACCTACAAGACCCGATAATTCTTGCGGATCTTTAAAATTGATTAATCCAGCTTCTGGAAGTGGATTAACAGATATGATTGTACCACCGTTTTCTTTATTCTTCTTTAATGCCGAAAGCATTCTAGGATGATTGGTCCCTGGGTTTTGACCAATTACTAATATTATATCAGCACAATGTAAATCTTCTAGAGTTACAGAGCCTTTTCCGATTCCAACCGTGTTTGATAAACCTGATCCACTTGATTCATGACACATATTAGAACAATCAGGCAAATTGTTTGTCCCTAATTTCCTAACCATTAATTGATATGCAAAAGCCGCTTCGTTGCTTGTTCTTCCTGAAGTATAGAAAATCGATTCATCAGGAGAAGGAAGGGCTTTTAGTTCATTTGAGACAAGATTTAACGCTTCATCCCATGAAATTTTAGCATAGTGAGTTTCACCTTTTCGAATGATCATCGGCTGGGTGAGTCTACCTGTCTTTCCTAAATAGAAATCATCTTTAGCTCCAAGTTCTTCAATGCTATGAGCTTTGAAAAAATCCTCATCAATCGTTTTTACAGTAGCTTCTTCAGCAATGGCTTTAACTCCGTTTTCACAGTATTCCGCCATAAAACTTCGTTTTGCATCCGGATCTGGCCATGCGCATCCAGGGCAATCTATTCCATTTTTCTGGTTTAGACTATTTAAAATCTTGACACCTCTTGCCGGACCCATTTCTCTTAAAATATGAGCAAACGAATTTTTCAACGCAGCAGTACCAGCAGCGTATTGAGCAGGTTCAGTAACTTTTATATGGTTAAATTCTTCTGGAGTTAACGAAGCATCTTTTTTACTCATAGCTTAACAATTGTGTTGATTCAAAGGGTTTTGGTAATGATCATCTTCATTTTCATCTCTGGGAGTTAAACACTTGAAATCTTTTTCAATCAATAACTTAAGTCCATTTGAACCGTTATCAATAATCGTTTCAAAGCCAACTTCTTGATTAGTGTCCCAATTGATAAGTAAATGAGATGGAATTTGAATTACGATTTCATTGTTCAGAAATTCCGTATACCAAGCATCTCCACTTTCAATAGAGTAGGAGAAGATAGTATTTAATGAAAGGCAACAATTGGAATTCACTTTACGGTCATCAACCAACTGTTTCACCTCCGTTTGAGTAAGTCTTAATCGAATACTATCATCTTTAATTCTAATCTTCATTCTTTAAAAATAAGAATTCCATCCAATGACACTTAAATCTTTAGGTTAGAGTTTTATCAAAGAACTCAATGTCCATGAATTATCTTCTAAACAAGTATATAATACACTTGTTTATTAAAGTAAAGATGTGCTTCCATAAAGCAAACCGGAATTATCGATCGAGGATTAAACGATAATTTAATCCTCTTATCCGTTTTATCTTGCGTTCGTCGAATCATTCTCTTAAATTCTTTAAACATCCGTTAACTTTACACACAATATGTGATTAATCGTTATTAAAAAGTAAAGGTTAATAACATATGAACTGAATTGGAAACAAAAAATAAAAAAACTACCGTATCTTGCAACGGGTAATTAAAGTGAGAATGAAAGGGGTAATACAAATAGTAATATTAATCATAACATCAGGAATGTTGTTCGCCCAACCAGGGAACGATGATTTTGCAGATGCATATGATGTTACTAGCTTAATTGGAAGTTGTTCTTCTAATGAATCGTATACTACTGTTGGAGCTTCAGATGATGAGTCTGCTGGTTCTTGTTTTGACACTCATGCTTACAATGTTTGGTTCAAATTCGACGCAACCAGTACAGAAGAAATTACAGTAACCGTAGATAGAGGGTCCTTAAAGGGAGATATAGAAAAAGTTAATATTGCCATTTGGTCTTATAACGGTTCAACCTTAACTCAAATAGCTTGTGAAAAATATGCATCCAACACAGCAGATGTTTCTGTTTTTGCTGATGGATTAACGGATGGAGATATTTACTATATATCTGTTGATAACAAGACTTCCGCTAAACGTGGTACATTCACATTATGCTTAGATGAAGGTGCTGGATCTTCTGCTACTAATGATGAAATAGCTGATGCTGTTGATGTGACCTCTTTAATTGGAACATGCTCAGCTGATCAAGCATATGATAATACTGGAGCTACCGCAGATGGATCTGCTGGTTCTTGTTTTAATACACATGCTTATAATGTATGGTTTAAGTTTACAGCTCCAACAAGTGGGAATATTGATATTACTATTGATATAGGAGGTTCTAAAGGAACCATGCAAAGAGTTAATTTAGCACTATGGGAAAGCGATGCAATTACGGAAGTTGCCTGTGCGATTTACTCTGCAAACAGTGACGACGTTAGCATTATTCAGTCAGGATTAACTCCAGGTGATACTTACTATTTCTCGGTTGATAACAAAACACCATCTGCAAAAGGGACTTTCTCAATTTGCATGGATGATTTAGATGTCTTCTATTCAATTACGGATGGTAACTGGAATACTGCTAGTACATGGTCTCACGATGGATACTCTGGAGCTGCAACAAGCTTAGTTCCGTCTTCAGGTTGCATTGTTCATGTTCAAGGATACGATTTAACGGTTAACAGCTCAGGGATCTGTGACAGTTTATTAGTAAACGTTGATGATGCACATACAAGCTTAACATTAAATGATAATTTGACCGTAGAGTCAAATGTTTGGATGGTTAATTCAGGCAATAACTACGATGCATATATAAAGGTGCAAAACGGAGCTTCTTTAACTACTAATGACTTCAATATTGAACGAAATGGTGGAGCCAATGTGTTTAAGGTTGATGTGCTTACTGGTTCTTATGTAAACGTTAGCAATCTAAACTTGACGTCAAGTTCAGGTTCTGCTGAGGAAACTGAGTTTAATTTAGATGGATCGGGAAGTTTAACGGTTAGTAATGACGTAACGTTTAACTATACGGGAGGAACAAAGCTAAAAGTGTTTGCTGATAAAACAGCTGTTATATCGGTGAGTGATGATATCATATTTAATAATTCAGCAAAAGATGCAGGAGAGATTGAATTAAATAGTACTTCTACTTTGAAAATTGGAGGAGACTTTACACGAACGTCTTCTTTCGGAATACTAGACATGAACTCATCTTCGAATTTGGAGTTTATTGGGACTGCAGCTCAAATCTTACCTACAATTTATGGTGCAGAAGGAGATGCTTTTTCTTATCAAAATGTAAAAATCAACAACACTTATGGAACTAGTCCGCAGATAACTACTGATGGTGCGGTATTTATTTATGGAGATTTAGATTTAACTGATGGTATTGTTCAAACTACTTCAGTTAACAAGATATACATGATGGATAACGCAACTACTTCAAATGCTAGTTCTGTTTCTTATGTTGAAGGACCAATAACGAAAGTTGGTAATGACTCCTTTGATTTCCCTGTTGGATTAAACGGGGACTACGCTCCAATTGGAATGACTGCTCCAAGTACTACAGGAAACTACTTTACTGCACAGTATTACCAAGACAACCCTGGGTCTATTTATGATGCTTCATCCAAAGATACTAACATTGAATCTTTATCTGCTACTGAATACTGGACATTAGATCGTGACATAGGATCAAGTAGTGTTGCTGTTACTTTAAGCAGAAGTTCTGGTCGAAGTGATTCCTTATCTACTATAAATAACTATTTAGTTTGTAGATGGGATGGAAGCACATGGCAAGATCATGGGAACTCAGCTAACAGCGGAGATTACTCAAACGGTACAGTAACTTCAGGTTCAGTTTCAAGCTTTAGTCCATTTGCTTTTGGTAAAACTTCAGTTCCAGTTATTTTACCAGTGGAGTTATTATCTTTTTCTGCAAGCCTAGAAGAACAAGCGGTTTCATTAGACTGGGTTACTGCTTCTGAAAACAACAACAATTTCTTTGAAATTCAGCGTTCTACTAGCAAAGGTGATTGGGAAGTAATAGGAGAAGTATTAGGTTTCGGTACAACAACTGAAATGAAAGATTATACTTTTGCTGATATGAATCCTTTATCAGGTATTGCTTATTACAGATTAAGACAAGTTGATTTTAATGGACAATTTGAATACACAAACATTGTTTCAGTTAACAGCAAATCAGCTTTAATGGCAATTGATTTCTCTGTTTATCCTAATCCATGTAACAACAAAGTTATAGTGAAAGGATTAGGAGAAAGAGATATTATTAGAGTTTTCAACTCTTTAGGTCAAGAAATACATATTCAATCTACTTTCAACTCTATTGATGAGCAGATGATCGACCTTAGTGGATTACCAATAGGGACCTATATGATTTATGCAAATGGATCCACTCAAACATTTGTTAAGCAGTAAATTAATAAGGAGTACTAATTAACTGTTCAGAGTTAATAATTATAAGTGTTTCTAATTTGCTTTGACGCTCAATAAAGACTTAAATTTCAATAAAATAAGGTTATATGAAGTTGGTTTTCTGTTGATATAGGTGGTTCTAAAGGAACTATGGAAAGAGTAAATCTAGCCTTATGGGAGAGTGATGCAAGTACTGAAGTTGCTTGTGCAGTCTACTCAGCAAATGGTGATGATGTTAGCATTGTCCAATCTGGACTTACACCAGGCAATACCTATTATTTTTCGGTTGATAATAAAACTCCGTCAGCTAAAGGAACGTTCTTTTGCAAACTTTAAGGTATTGTTTTGTTCATTATTTAGGTTCATATCAGACATTGCGTCTAACATTCCAATAATTCCATTTAAAGGAGTCCTGATTTCATGAGACATGTTTGAAAGGAACTGATGGATAAACTGAGCTCTTTGAATTGCTTGTTTTTTTTCCTTTTTAGCATTTTCATATGCCTTTTTCTCACTTACATCCTGGGCTACAAATAATATACTATTGTCTTTAATTGTAATGTGAAATTCGTAGAACTTCCCATCAATGTGCTTGTGCACAAGTGTTTTTATGCTGTTTTTATTTTCGAGTCCAAATTGTATCAACTCATTAACGAAGTCTTTCCCTTTGTTAGGTAGTTGTCTTTTAAAACTATTGAATGAATGATTCTGAAATTCGATGCTACCAACAACTGAAACCGAAGCAATAAGAACATTTAAATTCGTTGAAATAAAGTCTAGACGTTTTCTTTGCTCCAGAATTTCATTGTGATTGTGTTGAGTCATCAATGAAAGCGATAAAATGTCAAGTGTTGGCTCTAGGTTAGAGAAACTTGTATGATCTATGTTCGTTTTTCTGAAATCGTTGTGATTCGTTATCCATAAACTTCCTAAGAAAATAACAATTTCACTTTTACCTTTTATAAACTTTTGCTTTGTAAGCGATACCTTGACTATCTGTAAGACTAATTCTTTGATTAAAGTGTTGCTTATCGATTTCAAATGTGTTTTTAACCTTTTCCCAAGGGAGGTTAAAATAAAGGTCAGCTGAATGTCCGATATTCAAAAGCAAATGCTTTTTATATCCTTCTCCAAAATCTTTAATTAAAAGATCTTTGTCTATCACAAAAAAGAAAGGGAACTCATCTCTTAAGTCAATTTCTTCGTTCAGGTAGTGCATATCAATCTTTAGCAAGTTAATGAAATATTTGTTTATGATTTAACCAATTAGTGTTTATGGTATTAAAAGAGTATTATCTATCAATACTTAGAGACAGTATTAATAAGCGGAAATTGATTAAATTTACTGTCTTAAATAACTAGATTATTAGATAGTACATAAATATTTTTATACATGGCAAAGTCAAAAATTTATTACACGAAAACAGATGAAGCTCCAGCTTTAGCAACTAGTTCTTTTCTTCCTATTGTAGAAGCTTTTACAGCGTCAAGTGGAATTGAAATTGAATTAAAAGATATCTCGTTAGCTGCAAGAGTTTTATCACAGTTTCCTGATAGATTAAACGATAATCAAAAAGTTGGTGATGCGCTTTCAGAGTTAGGAGCGTTGGCTAAAACTCCAGAAGCAAATATTATAAAATTGCCTAATATTAGTGCTTCTGTTCCTCAGTTAGTAGCTACTATTAAAGAGCTTCAAGCGAAAGGATTTAACCTTCCAGATTATCCTGCAGATGCTAAATCAGATGAGGATAAAGAAATTAAAGCAAAGTACGATAAGGTTAAAGGTAGTGCTGTAAATCCTGTATTAAGAGAAGGGAACTCTGATAGAAGAGCTCCTAAAGCAGTTAAGAACTACGCTAAGAATAATCCGCATTCAATGGGTGCTTGGTCATCTAGTTCAAAGACTCATGTTGCTTCAATGACAGAAGGTGATTTTAAATCAAATGAAAAATCAGTTACTGTAGCGAATGCTACAACTGTTGATATCGTTTATACAAATGCAAGTGGTGCTCAATCAACTTTAAAAGGTGGTATTGCGTTATTAGCTGGAGAGGTTATCGATTCTACTTATTTATCATTAAATAAATTACAATCGTTTTTAGCAGCTGAAATAAAAGAGGCTAAAGATTCAAACGTATTGTTTTCATTACACATGAAAGCTACGATGATGAAAGTTTCTGATCCAATTATTTTTGGTCATGCTGTAAAAGCATTCTTTAAACCAGTATTTGATAAGTTCTCTACTGAACTTGCTTCTGTTGGAGTAAACGTAAATAATGGTTTAGGAGATTTACTAGCTAAATTGGATAAGCTTGATGCTGCTACAAAAGATGCTATAGATAACGAATTAAAATTGGCTTTATCGAATGGACCTGCATTAGCAATGGTTGATTCTGATAAAGGAATTACCAACCTTCATGTTCCTTCTGATGTTATTATTGATGCTTCTATGCCAGCAATGATTAGAACTTCAGGACAAATGTGGGATGCAGAAGGTAAGACACAAGATACTAAAGCAGTTATTCCAGATAGTTCTTATGCAGGAATTTACCAATCAACTATTGATTTCTGTAAGAAACACGGAGCTTTTGACCCAACAACAATGGGATCTGTTTCGAATGTAGGTCTTATGGCTCAAAAAGCGGAAGAGTATGGTTCTCACGATAAGACGTTTGAAATAAGTGAAGCAGGTACTGTTTCAGTTATTGATGCTGATGGTAATACTTTAATGTCTCATTACGTTGAAGCTGGTGATATCTGGAGAATGTGTCAAGTAAAGGATTTACCAATTCAAGACTGGGTAAAGCTTGCAGTTAATAGAGCAAAAGCAACTAATGTGCCAGCTGTATTTTGGTTAGATGAAAATAGAGCACATGATGCTGAACTAATTAAGAAAGTAAATACTTACTTAGCGGATCATGATACGGCAGGATTAGAGATTTTGATTAAATCTCCAGTTGATGCTACTACTTTCTCTTTGGAAAGAATCAATAAAGGTTTAGATACTATTTCTGTTACTGGTAATGTATTAAGAGATTACTTAACAGATTTATTCCCAATCTTAGAGCTAGGGACTTCTGCAAAGATGTTATCTATTGTTCCATTAATGAATGGTGGTGGTTTGTTTGAAACGGGTGCTGGAGGATCTGCTCCAAAGCATGTTCAACAATTCGAAAAAGAGAATCACTTGAGATGGGATTCTTTAGGAGAGTTTTTGGCATTGGCTGTTTCTTTAGAGCATTTGTCTGAAACGAATAACAATCCAAAAGCGAAGATTCTTTCTGAAACATTAGATGAAGCTACTTCTAGATTCTTGTTGAATGATAAATCTCCTTCAAGAAAAGTAGGTGAGTTAGATAATAGAGGATCACATTTTTACTTAGCAATGTATTGGGCTGAAGAATTAGCAAAGCAAAATAAGGATACTGAATTAAAGAATTCATTTGAAGCCTTGGCAACTAAGCTTAAGTCAAACGAAGATAAGATCGTTAACGAATTGAATGAAGTTCAAGGTACAGCGATGAATATCGAAGGATATTATTTCCCAAATGAAGATTTAAAAGCAAGTTCAATGAGACCAAGTGCTACTTTAAATGAAGTTTTGTCTTCTATTGAGGTGGTTGCTTAATTTTACATAAAACTCAAAAAAATAAAGAGATCGATATTATCGGTCTCTTTTTTTATGTGCAATTTTATACCGGCATTATTTATGTTATTCTAAAACCATGATCAGTGTACTAATAATCAGCCATGTAATTTCCGGTACAATAGCATTGTTGTCTGGTTTACTTGCTATTGCCAGCAAAAAAGGAGGGAAGCTCCACAGAAAATCGGGAAGAGTGTTTTATTTCTCTATGCTAATCAGTTCTTGTACAGCTTTATTGACTTCTTCTTTACCCGGACATGAAAATGTGTTTCTATTCGGAATCGGATTGTTTTCTACTTATTTCACTTTATCAGCTTATGCCAGTTTAAGATTGTTAAAGTCGAGAAAAGTAATGATATGGGATAGGTTGATAACACTTGGATTACTTTTAGCAGCTATTTATGTATTGCTATCACAATTGCTTGGTAAGCAAGAGTTAAGTGTCGTATCCATCGCTTTGGTAATTGGTAGTTTGTGTTTTGTAATGGTTGACTTCAGGAATTACAAGTTCATACAGACAAATAATGCGGTGTTTCTGAAATTCCATGTCATTAAAATGATGTCTGCTTACATATCAGCTCTTACCGCTCTCTTTGTGGTCAATAATATGCTTCCAATAGCGCTTAATTGGTTGGTTCCAAGTGTTCTTGGAACCGTATACATTATACGGAGTTTGAGAAAGTTGAAAAGAGCTAATTAGTTATCTAGCGATTAACCTCCATAAATTATTGGTACAATAGCCAATAGTGAATTTTCATTCAATGGTAAGCTTTCTTTCTCACTCGATTGAAAATCAGTGTCATCAACCAATAAATTGATGTTTGATTTCAGCGTTCCATTCGGATTCAATATGTATTGCTTGATTCCAGGATGCTTCAGCGTTAACTCAGTTAAAGCTTCATGTGTATCTTTTTTATCCGTTGTAATCGTCGTTTTATTTGACGTGAATTTTCTAAACGGAGTAGGTATAATAATGGTAGACATATTCTTCTTTTAAGCTATTTGTAATTCATTCTCACTGAAGTCAAACTCAGGTAGTTTTACTTGTTCTTCTTGAAAGATGTTAAAGTCATTTAAAGTCCAGCTTTTAAGATCGCTAACCCTTCTGTTAAACAACGATACCTTTATGTATGAAAAATTAGGCAATGCTGAGGATAGATCCTTTTCAGTTGGAACGGCAAAGTGCTTTTGGCTACTGTGGTATACACCAAGAAGCTCGACTTGATTTTTTACAGCATATAATTCAGCATTTAAATAATCTTTTTCATTGATTTGATATCCGTCAATTTGATCGGAAGCTGTATTGTTTACAAACTTTACCTCATTGGCAATTTTTAGTTTGCCACCAATTCCAAACAAGAATCCTGTTGTTTGATTCGGGTATTGTTCTTGTGAAAAGTCTATGATTTCATCTTGAACTTCTTCTGATAATTTGATAGCCATTTTAGTTGTTTTTATAAGTTGTTTTCGGTGTTATTAAAATTTCTGTAATCTTCTTAAGAGATTGAAGCTTCTGCCTGAAATTGCCAGTTAGTTTATCTCTTATTTGATTTAAGTTTTGAATGATCTCGTTGGTGTCATTCGGAAGCGTTTCTTCTAGAATTTGTCTCAACCTTGAAATTAGAATTGGAGATTTACCATTGCTTGAAATCGCGATCTTCAAATCTCCTCTAGAAACGATGCTTCCCATGTAGAAATCACAAAGGGAAGGGGTGTCGGCAACATTCACCAGTTTACCTGCTTTCTTTGCTAAGTCATAAACACGCTTGTTTTTGTCAAAGCTCTTGCTTGCACCAATAATGACATTAGCTAAATGTAAATCGGACTCAGTTAATGATTTGCGTAAAAATTGAATGTTTTCGTTTTTTTCAATTTTGTGATAAACGGCTTCAGAAATAGTCTGACTTATAATGTATGCTTTAGCATCTGGAGAATTCTTAAGTAAGAAAGTAAGCTTCTCATCAGCTATTTCTCCTCCACCAGCGATTATAAAACTAATCTTGTCTGGATGAAGGAATATAGGGTATAATGGATTCGACATTTTAATTGAAGTTTAATTGATTAATGGCATCGCTGAAAGTGTTTTGTTTCAAGCAATTCACTACATCACCAATAATAATTAAGGCAGGAGAGGTAAGCTTGTTGTCAATAGCAGACTGATGCATTTCTTTTACAGATGTAGTTATCAATCTTTCTTCAGGCATGCTTGCATTCTCTAAAAATGCAACTGGCGTATCTTTCTGCTTGCTATTTAGAAACACAGCTTGAATCTCTTTGATTTTCTTTGTGCCCATCAGAATAACTTTAGTAGCGTTTGAAAGACTAGAAATCTCAATATCATCACTAAGTTGACCGTCTGATGTAGTCGCAGTAATAGCCCAGAAACTTTGTGATATACCTCTTCTTGTTAATGGTAAGTTGATGTTTGCTGGTCCTCCAGTTACAGAGCTAATGCCTGCTATCACCTGGGTTTTAATTCCAAAAGCTTCTAAAAACTCAATTTCTTCATGAGCTCTTCCGAAAACAAACGGATCACCACCTTTGAGTCGGACAACCTTCTTACCCTGAAATACATGATAAAGTAGTTCGGTATGTATTTCGTCTTGGGTAAAATGATGAAGGTTGTTTCGCTTACCTACATATATCAATTCAATGCTTTTATCTAGATCACTTAAGATGTCTTTGTTAACCAAAGCATCAAATAAGATTACATCAGCATTTTGAAGTGCTTTATATCCCTTAACTGTAATTAATTCTGGATCACCAGGACCCGCGCCGACTATTACAACTGGATATTTTATACTGTTTTTCATGTTACTTTTTACTATGGTATTGTTGTGTAGTTTGGTAGAAGTCTTTAGCGTCTAACCAATAAGATTTAGCGAATTCATGTGTAGCTGCATTGTCTTTTATTTGAAATACTAGCTTGTCAAAGTCTTCCCCAATCTCTAATAACTGTCCGTCTATAAAGTGTTTTTTGAAGTTGTCTGCAATATTTTTATGAGAGTTAGATTCCTGTCCTTCAGCTATCAATAAAGCTTTACTTGCATTAATCATTGCACTGTATGAGAAGTAAGCAGAATCAGCAAATTGATGGTTGTCTAATGATTCTTTAGCAGCCTCTAGTTTTTCTTCCACTTCTAAAAATAAAGTGCTTACCAAGTCGATAACTACACCAGCACATTCACCAACACCAACTGCTCTTTGAAAGGTTCCTGATTCTCCCCAGTCAATAAATTCATTTTCCTCAATGATTGTGGTTACACCAAATGGTTTAAGTAGATCGTAGAAATATCTTTTACCCAAACTCCAGTAATAATCGTTGAAAGATTTATAATCGTCTTTTACGGATTTGAAATCGTTTAAAAGAGTAGCAATTACATTAAGTATTCTTTTCGAAGGGACTTTTATAACTCTCTCAGCAAGTACGTTGGTTTGTCCACCTAGCATAATTTGTAATGCTGGAAGAATTCTACCGTCTTTTGCTTTGATTGAACTACCGTGTAAACCAATATCAGCTATCGTGTGTTGTCCACATGCGTTCATGCATCCACTGATTTTAATTTTAAGATTGGTCTCCTCAATTAGCTCAGGATATTCTGATCTTAAAAAACCTTCAATATTACTAGCAGCAGAAGTAGAGTTGGAGATCCCTAAATTACAAGTGTCTGTTCCAGGACAAGCCGTGATGTCATAAGTTGTGTCATAGCCATTATCAGCAAGCTTTAAACGTTTCAATTCATTGTATGCGAATGCAAGGTTTTCCTTTCTAACGTATTTAAGAATCAAGTTTTGACTCGGAGTTATTCTGATATCATCAGCAGCCACTTTTCTAACTAGTGATACTATTTCTCTAGCCTGATCTGTATAAAAATCACCGTTCAATAGTTTTATTGCGACCGTGTAAAATCCAGTTTGCTTTTGCTCAGTAACGTTTGACTTTATCCAAGTTTGAAAATCCAATTCATTATCAACTTCGCTTGGATGTTGTTCAGTGAATAGAGTTGGACTTGGTAACGTTGAGTCTATTTCAAATACTTGATGTTTAAGAGCTATAGTTTCTTCTTTAATAAGCTCTAAAAATCTTTTCACACCTAAATCCTTAATTAGGTATTTGATTCTAGCCTTGCTTCTAGATTTTCTTTCACCGTATCTGTCAAAGACTCTAATACTAGCTTCAATAAGAGGGATTACTTGATTAGTAGGTAAGAATTCAAATATAGTTTTTGGTTCAAATGCTTGAGCTCCTAATCCTCCAGCAAGTAAAACTTTGAATCCTTTCTCGATACCTTTTGTAGTAGCTTTTAACTGAGCGATAAATCCAAGGTCGTTAATGTGAGTTAAACCAGTGTCTTCGATGCTTCCCGAAAAAGCGATTTTAAATTTCCTGCCTAGTTCTTGTCCAAATGGCTGGCGTAAAAAGTATTCGAAAACCGCTTGAGCATAAGGAGAAACATCAAAGGCTTCTTGCTTATCAACACCAGCTAAAGGTGATCCAACAACGTTTCTAACTGCATTACCACATGCTTCACGAAGCGTAACGTTACTTTTCTCAAGGTCTTCCCATAATTGAGGAGTCCTATCTAAACTAACGTGGTGTATTTGAATATCCTGACGTGTTGTGGTATGAAGTCTTCCTTTAGAGTATTCATCAGAAACATCCGATATTCTTAATAATTGATCAGTTGTCATTTTTCCGTAAGGAATTTTTATTCTGATCATTTGAACTCCAAGTTGTCTTTGCCCATAAACACCTCTTGCTAATCGTAATGATCTGAACTTTTCTTCGTCAATCTTACCTTCTTTAAACAATCGAATCTTCTTTTCTAATTCGATGATGTCTTTTTGAACTAACGGATTCTCAATTTCCGTTCTAAAACTTTGCATGATATAAGTATAAGTGTGATATAAAAAAAGGGTCTTTTCTATTGAAAAGACCCTTAGGTATTAAGCTTATGTGTAATAAGTTAAATCTTAAGAGTCTTGGGTATATAACACATACAACAGCACATATTCATTCCATTCATGTCAGTCATGTTGCTGTTCTTCGAATTTGTTAAAATGTAGTTGTTTACTAAATTGTTCATGTTGTTATTGTTTAACGATAGCAAACCTACGTGCAGAAATTCGTTCTGTAAAATAATATTCTAACAAAACTATATTTAAGGTTTTTTTTCACGTTTACAAACTGCTTGTCAATTATTTTATAGAATTTTAATCTACACGAGGATATTGGCTTAATAATTTAGGACAGTTGCTTTGACCTTCTTAATTTTGCAGCGTGAAAACCGGTAAGTTAGACAAGCTAATATCATTAATTCTAAAGTGGAGGGTTAGGCATTTAACAAATCGCCAATTCGCTATTATACTTAGTTTGATTATTGGAATTATAGTTGGTTTTGCTGCTGTTACACTTCGATGGATGATTGGAGGATTAGCTCATTTTATTCACTCGGAAAGTTTTTCTACAGTTAAATCATACTTCTATTTTGGACTGCCTTTAATAGGTATTGGATTAACATTGTTGTTTATACGCTTTTTTATAAAAGGAAACCTTCCAAGTGGGATCTCTTACTTGTTATATATAATAGGTAGAAAGGAGAGCCGGATTAAGCGAAAGCACACCTTTGGTCATTTGGTTGGTTCAGCGCTTACGGTTTCTTTTGGAGGTTCAGTAGGAGTCGAGGGTCCTATAGTACTGACAGGTTCAGCTCTTGGGGCAAAGATTGGAGAGTTTCTTCATATAGATAGACAAATGCGAATGCTGCTTATCGGTTGTGGTAGTTCTGCTGCCATTGCTGCTATTTTCAATGCACCAGTAGCTGGTGTGCTATTTACCTTAGAAGTTATTTTGGCTGAAATGAAAGTAGGCTTATTGGTACCTTTATTAATAGCTTCTGTTACTGGAATTACTGTTTCAAAACTATTGTTAGGAGATCATACCATACTGTTGTTTAAATCAGTGGAATCCATTCATCTTTCTGATTATCCATTATTTATTCTTTTAGGCTTAGTATGTGGAGCGCTATCCGTGTACTTCATGCGAATCAATAGCTTCTTCATTCGTAGGATGAATGGAATAAAGAGTAAAACAAGAACTTATTTGTTAGGTGGTTTGTCATTAGGTTTATTAATTGTTGCGTTTCCTTCACTTTTTGGAGAAGGTTATTGGACCTTAAGAGCGATAATAAATAATGAAACACACAGTATTTTGGATGATACCTTGTATCATTCTTTTGAGCAAAAAGATAAGATCTTATTGTTATTTATATTCGGTTCCATTTTATTAAAACCAATTGCAACTTCATTAACCCGATTAGCAGGGGGGGTTGGAGGTGTATTTGCGCCAACATTATTAATGGGAGGGCTAAGTGGTTTTCTAGTTTCTCGATTAGCAAACAAATGGGGAAACCTTAGTTTTTCTGAACACAATTTTACCTTAGTCGGTATGGCTGGTATCGCAGCAGGTGTTCTTCACTCTCCATTGACATCGATTTTCCTTATTGCCGAATTAACCAATGGATATGAATTATTCGTTCCATTAATGATTGTAGCAGCAATATCTTATGGTACATCCTTCTTTTTTGAGAGACATTCTTTCTACACAAAGACTTTAGCGGAAAGAGGAGATTTGATTGTTCATGATAAGGATAAATCAGTATTAACTTCCATTGGAATCAGACAAGTAATTGAAAGGGATTTAAAAGAGATTAAATTAGATGGCTCTCTTCGAGATTTAGTTCAAGCTATATCTGTTTCAGAAAGAAATATATTTCCGGTTATTGATGAGTTAAGACGTTTTCAAGGTATTATTTCCTTGAATGATGTTAGAGATAAAATATTTAAACCTGAGTTATACGATCAAATTCTGATAAAGGACATAATGCATCAATCTGAAGATATAATTGATATTGAAGAGGCCATGGATGTTATTATGAAGAAGTTTGACGATTGTAATGCGTGGAATCTACCAGTTGTTGACAAAGGTGTGTACATCGGTTTTATATCTAAATCAAAAATATTCAACTCCTATAGAAAAAGGTTGAAAGAAGATAATATTTAATACAAATCATATGAAGTTAGTTTCTTGGAATGTTAACGGTGTAAGAGCGGTTGCTAAAAAGGGTTTTGATAAAATTGTATCTGATTTAGATGCTGATATCATCGGTTTACAAGAGACAAAAGCTCAAGATGATCAGGTAGTAGAAGCAGCGAGTTTTGACGAATATGAATTGAATACCAATTCAGCTGTGAAAAAAGGATACTCAGGAACAGCTGTTTATTCAAGAAAAAAGCCATTGAATGTAATTAAAGGGATAGGGATAGAAGAGCATGATCAAGAAGGGCGAGTAGTTACTTGTGAGTTTGAAGACTTCTTTTTTGTGACTGTTTATGTGCCTAATTCGAAGCATGGCTTGGCAAGAATTGATTACCGACAGACTTGGGATAAAGATTTTTTTGATTTTTGTAAAAAGTTAGAAGAAAGTAAGCCCGTTGTTATTTGTGGAGATTTAAATGTTGCGCACAGAGATATTGATCTGAAAAACCCTAAACCGAATTACGATAAAAATCCTGGATTTACTCAAAGAGAAATTGATGGATTGGATCGTTTCATGGATAATGGATTTGTTGACACATTTCGTCATTTCAATCCAGAAGAAGTTAAGTATTCATGGTGGAGTTATAGAGCAGGAGCTAGAGATCGAAATGTAGGCTGGAGAATTGACTATTTCTTGGTTAGTGAATCTATCATCGATAAAGTAGAAGAAGCATTTATTTTAAACGATGTTTTTGGTTCTGATCATTGTCCGGTTGGAATAAGATTAAAAGGCTTAAAATAAGCAGGAACAAAATATCAATCTTTGCGTATCAGATTCAACCTAAATCAAAAAAGATGAATCGCATTGTTTTAATTTGGCTGTTAGTCAGTCTGTTTGATCTTTCCTATAGTCAACAAGCTTTTCATGTTGAACCTGATTTTAAAAGTCAAGATATAGAAGCTTATATTTTACTAAAGGATACGGCTCTAAGTCTGAACGAAATCACTTACGAAGGAAAGAAGCGGTTGCTTAAAGCAGATCTGGTAATTTATAACAACTCAGATAAAGAGCAGTTTTACCTTTTCATGTTCCTTGTTTGATAATATTTCATTAGAAAGTATAGATGGCCCAAAACAGCACGGATTAAAAACAAGTTTTGATAAACGCGAGTTTATATATGGTGCGGGAAGTCATATTCCATTGTTTTGTAAATCAAAGGAAAGGTCGAGTTTCCGTATTGAGTTTAATTTGACAGAGGAAAGACCCTTTGAGTAGAGTCTATCCAATATTTTGTGTATGAGCCAAAAACAATCTCATTCATATAGTAGGTTTAACCCTATTTTAAAAATTAATAAATAATTGGTTGTATATCTGGCCCCAACCTTTTCGGGCTTTACTCCATTTTGGTTCGATTTGTTTAGCTGCAAGGTAAATTGACTTTAAAGCAGCATTATCATTAGGAAAAACCTTTTTATTCTTGGTGTATTTCCTGAGTGAAGCATTAAAACTTTCGATAATATTCGTTGTGTAAATCAGCTTTCTTATTTCTAAAGGATAATCCAAAAAAGCTGTAAGGTTATCCCAGTTGTTTTCCCAAGATTTAACGGCAGGATAATACTTGTCTGCCCACTTTGCTTTAAACTCCTCTAAGGCCTGTTCTGCTAGGTTCAGATTGCTTGATTGATATATCGACTTAACATCTTTAGCTACTGCTTTTCTGTCTTTATAGCTTACGTACTTAAGCGAGTTTCTGATTTGATGAACAATGCATATTTGTCGGATGCTTTTCGGATAAACCGCCTCTATTGCTTTGTCTAACCCTGGAAGATTATCTGAGCATAAAAAGATAATATCAGCCACTCCTCTTGATTTTAAATCATCTAAGATTCCCATCCAAGAATTGGCAGTTTCTTGTTCAACAACACTCATACTTAAGATATCTTGCTTGCCCTCCATATTGATTCCTAAAACAATCATACAAGCCTTCGATACGACTTTTCCTTCTGTCTTATCTTGTAATGAATAGCATCAATCCACACAACGGCATATTGATCATCTAAAGGACGAACTTGCCACTCTTTGATGTCTTCCAAAAGTTGGTTTGTAATGACTGATACTTGCGATGTAGAATACTTTATACCATAGGTTCTCTCTATAAAATCGACGATATCAGAATTACTCATCCCTTTTGCATAAAGCAAAATCAATGTATCTTCTATTTCCTGATGCATCGTTTTATGCTTAGAAACTGTCAAGGGATCAAAACTTGATTCGCGATCTCTTGGGACCTTAATCGTCTCTTCTCCTTTAGAAGTTTTTATGGTCTTTTCTGAGTAGCCATTTCTGGTGTTCTTACTCAAAGGAGACCGTCCTTTCTCATAACCCAGATGAGCCGTGTAAGCTCAGCATTTAACAAAGATTCAACTCCTTTTTTAAATAACTCATTACTTACTTTCTCTAGCTCCTCCTTGCTGCTAATCTTTCCGATTAACTCTTCTAATAACTTTTGTGATTTCTCGTCCATAGAACAAATTTTCTTTAAAAATTTGGCCTACTAAAATGATTGAGATGTTTTTTTTTTGATACTTATCTGCTAAACAGAAAATTATTTATAGTCCCAAGAGAGCGAACTATCGTTCGACTCTCCTTTTGCGGTTAATTAAAACCTAAACTAAAACCCTCAGATGAGCTATAAGGATAGTTCATTTAATGTTTAGTTCGCAATGAACTGCCTTATTTTAACATGAATTTTACTTTTAATATTGCCGCAACGGATAAACTGTCTTTTATCTGACCAGACATGACCATGTTAAACGCTTCTTCGAAAGGAAGTTTTTTAACTTTCATATCCGCTTCTGTACTTTCTAAATCATTTTCTCCTAGCGTTAAATTCCTAGCGATAAAAATATGAGCAACCTCATTGGTGCAAGAGTTACTGGTGTTAAACTCCATGATATGTTGCCAATTGTCAGCAGTTAACCCAACTTCCTCTTTTAATTCTCTAACAGCACCTTCTAATAGGTCTTCGTTGTGTGGAACTCCTCCTTCAGGAATTTCCCATGAATACTCTTTTAACGGATACCTATATTGACCAACAAGCCATGTGTTACCTTCATCATCAATAGGAACTATTCCAACTGCTTTAGTCCTAAATTCTACTGTTGTATAAGTTCCTGGTTTTCCACCAGGATCGGTAACGTCGTGTTTGTAAAGCTCTAACCACGGATTCTCAAAAACGCGTTCTCTACTATGTGTTATCCAATTGTTTTCCATGTAAATCGATATGTCTTTAATATTAATCAAATTCATTTAGAATAGACTATAATACTACTTAGATTTGCAGTATGGAATTTCAAGTAGGAGCATACGTTAAGTTTATTGATGAAGTTGGTGGTGGTTATATTACTAAAGTGATAGATCAAGAAACGGTACAGATTGAGTTGGAAGATGGTTTTGATGTTGATGCAAAAATTAGATCCTTGGTAATAGACCCAAGTAGATCAAAAAACATTGTAAAAACAGTAAGTAAACCTGCTATTAAGGAAAGCGTTAAAACGGTTTCTAAAACTATAAATGTTAATGCTTCTTCTGAAAAGACTCCTATTAACACCAATGTTGAACTTCATTTTATAGAAAATAAATCTTCGTTTGATATAGTTATTAGAAACGGACAAGCTTTAAAGGTTAAGATTTGTTTGTTTACCAATCAAAATGGAAAATATAGCTTGCTTCATGAAGTAGAGTTGTTTTCAGGTTCTTATAAGGAAATCGGAGGTTTTAACCCTGGGTCTTGTTCCAGTTTAATTGCTGAGATGATTTGGATGGAAAGTGATAATCTTCATAAAAGACCACCTGTTTCTACTTCGATTAAAATTAAGACTGCAAGGTTTTATAAGAATAACTCTTTTAAGTATAGAGCTTGGTTGGATGAAAAGTCTATTGTGGAAACCATTTATGAAGAGGAGAATATTTTTCATAAGCTAAGTACAGACAACCATTCATTTTTTAAGGAAGAGACAGTAAAAGGACCAAAGTTTTCAAAGTCACATAAAAGAATTAGTACAGAGGAGATAGATATTCATATAGAAGAATTAGTTGATGATTATCGTCAATTGTCAAATGGTGAGATTGTAAGCATTCAGTTGGATGCTGTGTCAAGCAAGATTGAACACTGTTTAAAACATCGAATAGGTGAGCTGGTAGTCATTCACGGTAGAGGTAGTGGGACCTTAAGAGAAGAGGTGCGCAGATTAATCAAATCGTACGGACTCACTTATTCTGATGGTTCTTTTCAGAAATATGGAGCTGGTGCTACTTTAGTTGAATTTAAAGCGCAGTAATTCTCTTATAGATTTCTTCGTATTGCTTTAGAATAGAGTTGATTTCAAAGTTTTTTGACTGCTCTTTAGCGTTTTGTGAAAGTTCAGCAGCAAGCTTTTCGTCGCTTAATACTTTTATGGCATTTGCAGATAGGTCTTTGATGTCGCCTACTTCACTTAAATAACCGGTTTTTCCTTGAATATTCACTTCAGGTAAACCTCCAGTATTTGTTGATATAACAGGTACACCCGCTGCCATAGCTTCTAAAGCTGCCAGACCAAAGCTTTCACTTTGGGATGTAAGTATAAATAAATCAGAAAGACATAAAACTTGTTCAACATCTTTAATCTTACCTAGATATTTAACCTGTTTATCAACACCTAATTGACGAGCCAATAATTCGATTCGGTTCTTTTCAGGTCCTTCACCAACTAATACTAAAACAGCATCAATTTCTTCTCTTATTAGAGCAAATGACTCGATAACGTCTTGAACTCTTTTTACAGGTCTGAAATTAGAGACGTGAGTGATGATTTTTTGTCCTGGCTGAGCGAATAAACTCCTCTGACAAGGTTGTTTTTTCTCATACTTGGCAGGACAAATAAAATTAAAGATTACTTCAATTTCTCTATTGATATCAAAGTTTTCAAAGGTGTCTTGTTTTAAGCTATTGGAAACAGCCGTAACTGCATTTGATTCATTAATAGCAAAGGTAATTACAGGTTCAAAAGAAGGATCTTTACCAACTAATGTTATGTCTGTTCCGTGAAGAGTGGTAACGAAAGGTATTTTAATTCCTTGTTTCTTTAAGATTTCTCTTGCAGTGTATGCTGCAGAAGCATGAGGGATTGCATAGTGTACGTGAAGTAAATCTAGCTTTTCGTATTTAACTACATCCACAATTTTACTAGCTAATACTAATTCGTAAGGACTATAATCAAATAGGGGATAGTTGGAAGGCTTTACTTCGTGATAATGGATGTTTTCAGTAAGCGTGTTAAGTCGAACCGGAATCTGATAGGTGATAAAATGAACTTCGTGTCCTTTTTGAGCCAAGGATTTTCCAAGTTCAGTAGCTAATACACCACTACCTCCATAAGTAGGGTAGCATACAATTCCAATTTTCATACTCATATTAATGCTTTAACAATTCACCAGCTGACTGAACATATTCCAAAACATCTACCTTGTTGATATTGTTTATTTCAAATTCACCTTCTAGTCCTGGTAAAGTGGTGAAACCGAATACTTCTTCATTATTCAAAGTCTCTCCTGATTCTTTTAACTGATGAACCAAATGAGGTAAGAACCATTCTTCTAACTTTTCTTCATCTTCAAGCAGTTCTCTAAATTGTTCCTCTGTTTCTGCTACCTGTTCAAGAATTCCTTCTCCTGTTGAAAGCCAATGAATTTTATCTGCTTTATCAATAAAAAAGATGTCTCCAAAAACTGAAATTAAGATCGGGTTGTAATCTTCAGGAACCAACCATTCCCAATTATTCGTTAATTCCTCGTCTTCAAGTCCATCAAAATTGATGACTAAATCTGAAAATTGAATATCCATATTAATTAGCAATAAAGTTTTCTAGTACTTGTAAGTAGTATTCTGTCCCCATAACCTTGGGTAAGTTTGAATGTTCTCCTTTGTTAACCCGTACAGCAAATTTTTCAACATCAATTTCTCCAGGATGACTAGCAAAAACTACTTCTCCATGAGTTTGAATATTTAAGAATTGGTCATTGTCTCCATGAAGCCATAAAAATGGTTCTTCAATGTTCGCTACTTTTTGAGCTACATTCATGGTAATATTAGTTACATATCTAGCTGGTAAAGCAAGACCCGTTGCATCCTGAACCATTGTTTCCGTATTTGCAAAAGGAGCTTCAAGGATTAGTTTACTTGGCTGAAGCACGCCATCATTAGCTGTAAGCTTTGTAGCAGGAGCAGAGCCTAAACTGTATCCATACATGATAAGTCTGACTGAACTTAACCCTCTATTCTCTAACCATTCAATTGCTGTTCTAACATCTTCCTCAATACCTTCTTCACTTGGTTCACCACCGCTCATTCCGTAACCTCGATAGTCCATCGCAAAAACACCGTATTTATTCTTATGTCCGATATTGGCCAATAACTTAATTCTAGTCCAGTAATAATCTAAATGACCATAATTACCGTGGCAATAAAGAATTACAGTATCAGTTTGAATGCTATCGATATCACCAACGTATACAGCGCTAATTTGGGTAGGTAAAGCTTCTGTGTTCATTTTAGATGATAAGCTTACCATGCTGATTAAACTATCATGAATGTGATATTCATCGGATATTTGGATTTCGAAAGCTCCATAATCATCTAATTCATATTTATACAATTCTTCGTTTTCGAACATGTTGTCGTCAAGCCTGCATGAAATCAATGCGATACAAAACAAGAATAATATGATAAATCTATCTCCCACGACCAATTGTTTTATAGTAAGTAGCAAACGTTCCAATAGCTCCTTTACCGTTAATTCCTGAATAGTCTAAAACTAGCTTTGTATTGTCTACAGACGGACCCAATAGCTTTGCTTCAACTTGAAAGCGCCAACCTTTACCCTTTAATAAAATCCCAAAGTGTGGATTTCCATAGTATCGTTTCTCTTGATTTAAACCCAATGATCGCGTATTGTTTAACTCAAACCAATTCATGATTCCTGCATACAGAAGCACAGGTGTTTTAACTGTTCCTGATCCTGGACAATTACAATCTCTACCACCAGATCCTCTTAAATAGTAATAAAGGTTTACGTCTAGTTGAGGATAGATTCTATTGGTCCAATCAAAAACATCAGACATAAAATGAATATTAGGAGAGTAGGAGATACCTAACTTTGTTTTATCGTGGTAATACAAGTTACTAAGTATGCCCGTTTCCAAATGAATTACCCCATAAGCTAAGCTAGTTAAATGTAGCGATGAGTTCCATGTTAAGTTTTTCTTTACTCCATAGCTATAAGTTGCAGAAGTTAAAGGGGTTGGGATTGTTGTTTCGTTGTATTTGAATAAAGCTCCTCCAGCTGAAAAACTACCAACTTTTTGATTTTCTGCTAAAGGCACAATCAGTCGTGATGACGAGCATGCACTGAATAACAGTATAGTAAGTAGTATTGGAATGATGTTACGAATCAATGTTCTCTTTTTTAAGTAATTCTATTACTAAACGATCAATCGGAAAGCTTAGCATTTTACTATCTAAAGAGGTGATGTCTTCCCATGTAATGGATTGGACTATTTCCTCTTCAGTTAGCTCTATCGAATTTAAGGAATTTCGTTCAACCAGATAGTAAATACTGATGATTTGATCAGAAGAATTAAAAGCAGATGCTTGAAAGAAGTCTGTTGTGTAATAATGGCCCTTAACTGTAATGTCCAGGTTTAACTCTTCTTTGAATTCCCTAACTAAACAATCCTTGGTCCCTTCTCCAAACTCTAAACCTCCACCAGGGAACTTAGTCATGTCAAAACCTTTTATAGTTTCATGAGTGATCAGAATAGACCCTGATTCAATCAACAAACCATAAACTCTTACATTAAATGGATGCATGATTAAGGTTTTATTGCTCTTAACATTTCTCGTTTTCCTGGAGGACCTGGAATTCGACTCACTTCGAAACCAATAAATTGCATTCGTCTTCTAATAACGCCTTTTGCACAATAGGTTACTAGTACTCCACCTGAACATAAGGAATCGTAAAGCTTTGAGAAAATTTCTTCAGTCCACATGTTTTCCTGTTTTTCAGGAGCAAAGGCATCAAAGTAAACCAAGTCTAATTCCTTAGGAATTGTAAATACATCTAAATCAGCTTGGTATTTAGTTAAAGTGAAATGATCTGAAATTGAACCTTTTTCTTCCCAAGGCAATTCATGAATATGATCAAATAATTGTTTCGAAATATCATTATCAGTGTATTCCATTTGCTTGGCAATGGAAAGATCTACCGGATATTTTTCAATGCCGTAATAATCAATAGAAACTTTATTTGAATTAGCATAATCAGCACTTAACCAGGTGTTTAGGCCCGTTCCAAAACCTACTTCAAACACTTTGTAATTCTCTTTGTTTAAGAAAGCTAGTCCAGCATTAATGAAAACATGAACAGCCTCATTGTATGCGCCATGAATAGAATGATAATGTTCATTCAATTCAGGAACAAATAATGTTTTACTGCCGTCGTTGGTTGTTTTGATTTGCATTTTAAGACAAAAATAAAGGCTGTCCTTTTGAGACAGCCTTTCTATTGGTAACGCTTAAATTATAATTTAGCGTCAAGTTTTTCAGCGTAAGCAGTTTTTGGAGCAGCTCCAACTTGCTTATCATATACTTCACCATCTTTGATGAATAATACTGTAGGAATGTTTCTAATTCCGTATTTCTGAGCGATAGCAGAGTGCTGGTCAACGTTTAATTTTCCAACTACAGCTTTACCATCATAATCAGTTGAGATTTCATCGATGATTGGTCCAACCATTCTACAAGGTCCACACCATTCAGCCCAAAAATCTACTAATGCTGGTTTATCTGAGTTTAACACTAAGTCCTCAAAGTTTGCTTCTGTTAATTCTAATGCCATAACGTATAATTTTAAATTCTTAATTCTATTTGTAGTCTATCAATATTTAAACCAATATAAAGGTAAGCCAAAATGACTAATTTTTTAATTGATTCTATAGCTATTAACTGACAATTTATCCAATTCTTTAAAGAACTCGTTACTAGGGTTTATTCTATAACGTTTACTCGCTAGCTTGATTTGCATCTTTTCTTCCGTGTCATACAGCTGCAATAATAGCTCGCAATTTCCTTCATAAGAACGAATTAATTGTTTTAATCCAGTAATATGGTCCTCTTTTAAAAAGGCTAAATCAAGGTTCAAAGTAATGGATTTAGACATCTTATCACGTACATCTGACAATAATGACAATGAGTTGATTTTAAATTCCAGTTCATCTTTATTAAACTTCCTACTTTGTACTTTTCCTTGAACATGCAAGAAAGATCCTTCCACTAAGAATAATCTTAGTTTCAGATAGTCTTCACCAAAAATGTAGAAAGTGTGTGAATCTTGATAATCCTCCACGGTTAAGACACCAAAAGGATTCCCTTTCTTAGTCATTCTTTCAACAGCTTCGGTTACAATCACAGCCATGGTGCAATCTCCTTTAGATGCCAAAGCCGGAAGATCATTGATCATTCCAACGTTTGCATTACAGAAATAGTCTATCTCCATTTTGTAATCATCTAATGGATGACCTGAAATAAAGATTCCAACGACATCTCTTTCCTTGCTTAACTTCTCAATGTTATTCCATTCTCTACAAATAGGAAGTGGAGGTACAGGTAATTCTACCGCACTATTGTCTCCAAACAATGAGTGTTGAGATGATTCTTTGTCATTTTGGAAGTTTAAACCAAAACGAATTGCTTTTTCTAGGAAAGTAGAATCACGTTCATCTTTCTTGTAAAAATATTGTGCTCTATGTGTGGAAGAAAAACTATCAAAACCACCTGCTAATGCTAAGCTTTCTAAACATTTCTTGTTAGCTGATCTTAAGTTTAATCGTTTTGTTAAATCGAATATATTTTTGAAAGGACCGTTTTCTTTTCGTTCATCAACTATAGCTTCTACAGCTCCTTCACCAACACCTTTGACTGCTCCTAAACCAAATCTAATTTCTCCTTTCTTGTTTACAGTAAACTTGTAATTAGATTCGTTTACATCAGGACCCAATACAGGTGTTCCCATACGTTTACATTCTTCCATAAAGAAAGTAACCGATTTTATATCGTTCATGTTGTTAGACAGAACGGATGCCATATATTCAGCAGGGTAGTGGGCTTTGAAATAAGCCGTTTGAAATGCTACCCAAGCATAACATGTAGAGTGAGATTTGTTAAAGGCATAAGATGCAAACGCTTCCCAATCCTTCCAAACCTTCTCTAAGGCTTTTTCTTTGTGTCCTCTCTCTTTTGCTCCGTTAATAAACTTCGGCTTTAACTGCTCTAGTAAAGCAAAGATCTTTTTACCCATGGCTTTACGAAGCATATCCGCTTCACCCTTGGTAAATCCAGCTAAAGATTGAGATAGAAGCATAACTTGCTCCTGGTAAACTGTAATACCATAGGTTTCCTCCAGGTACTTATCCATCCCTTCGAGGTCATAGCTAATTTCCTCTTCACCGTGTTTCCTTTTAATAAAGGAAGGGATGTATTCCAATGGACCCGGACGATACAAGGCATTCATTGCAATTAAATCGGCAAATGCTGTAGGTTTAAGTTCCTTCAGGTATTTCTGCATCCCAGTTGATTCATACTGGAATACACCTACTGTTTCACCTCTTTGGAAAAGCTCATATGTCTTTTCATCTTCCAGACTTATTTCTTCCGGATCGATAACAATTCCGTGTCTTTCTTTTACATTGGCAGCAGCATCCTTAATTAAAGTCAAGGTCTTTAATCCAAGGAAATCCATTTTCAATAGACCTGCATCTTCAACCACAGAGTTGTCAAACTGTGTACACCACATGTCTGAGTCCTTTGCAGTAGCAACAGGAACGTGTTCACGAATATCAGAAGGAGTAATGATTACACCACAGGCATGAATTCCTGTGTTACGAACAGATCCTTCTAATTTGATGGCTGTTCTTAGTGTTTCTCCTTCCAAGTTATCTTGCTCTCTTATATCAAATAAAGACTTTGCTTTATCTAGATCTTCTGGAGTGGTAAATTTCTTATGTAGGTTTTCTCTTTCTAATTTGAAAAGTTTATTCAGCTTAGTATCAGGAACTAACTTGGCAATCTTATCTGTATCGGGTAAAGGAAGATCTAAAACCCTCCCTGTATCACGAATAGATGACTTTGCAGCCATTGTTCCGTAGGTAATGATTTGAGCAACCTGTTGTGATCCGTACTTATCAATTACATACTGTATAACTCGTCCTCTTCCTTCATCATCGAAATCAATATCAATATCGGGAAGAGATACCCTGTCTGGATTTAGGAAACGCTCAAAAAGTAAGTCGTATTTAATTGGATCCACATTGGTGATTCCAACACAATAGGCAACCGCTGATCCTGCTGCAGATCCACGACCGGGTCCAACTGAAACTCCCATTTCACGAGCTGCTGTTGTGAAATCCTGAACAATCAAGAAATAACCAGGATAACCAGTGTTCTCAATAGTTGCTAATTCAAAGTCAAGTCTTTCCTTAATTTCATCAGTAATCTCGCCATACCTTTTCTCAGCACCAACATAAGTTAGGTGTCTTAAGAAAGCATTTTCACCTCTTTTTCCACCGTCTTTATCATCCTCCTCATGAATAAACTCATCAGGAATATCATAAGCTGGAAGAAGTACATCTTGAGCCAACGTATAGTTGGTGATTTTATCAGCAATTTCTTGAAGGTTGGTTATACTGTCAGGAATATCCTTGAATAATTCCTTCATTTCATCCTTAGACTTGAAGTAGTATTGATCGTTCGGAAATCCAAACCTGAATCCTCGTCCTCGTCCTATCGGAGTATCTTTCTTAGCTCCGTCTTTAACACACATCAAAATATCATGTGCATCAGCATCAGTTTGCTTGATATAGAAGGTGTTATTCGTAGCAATGTATTTCACATTGTATTTCTCACAAAAACGAAGTAATACTTCATTCACGTGATTCTCTTCATCCGTACCATGACGAATTATTTCGGCATAGAAGTCATCACCGAACTGTTCTTTCCACCATTTAAAAGCTTCTTCAGCTTGTTCTTCACCAACGTTCAATATTAGGTTTGGAATCTCACCACTTGTACCACCCGTTAATGCAATTACATCTTCCTTATGTTCAACAAGTAATGCTTTGTCAATTCTAGGGACATAATAGAATCCTTCAATATTTGATTGAGAAGATAGTTTGGCAAGATTATGATATCCCTTTTTATTCTTTGCTAAAAGCGGAACTATTGAACCATTGTCTTTTTTTGTCTTATCTCTATGATCAGTACAGATATAAAATTCTTCACCAACAATAGATTTAATCTCCTGTTGATCAAAAGCTTCGCCATTTTCTTCAGCTTCTTTTCTTTTACCGGCAATTCCTTTATTTGCTTTGCTTACAGCCATAGTAAACTGATAAGCAGCCATCATGTTACCTGTATCAGTTAAAGCAACCATACTGTGTCCATCAGCAATTGCAGCATTAACTAAATCTCCAACTTTTGATGTAGATTGTAGAATACTGAACTGAGTATGATTATGGACGTGTCCAAATGAAGCAGATTTAAGTACTTCAGACATTTTAACTCCAGTATCACCAAAACTAGTCTTTTGATCCACTTCCAGATCTTCTTCTGTCATTTCAGAAGGAGAGTAGGGTTGGATGTTTAACCCGATTAAATCAAAAGCTTTAGTATTTACTTCTTGGAATCTCGCAATTAATGAATGATCAACTTCTAAGTCTTCATCGTTAAAAACCCCTAATCGAACCAGCTCCAGAAAACATCTTGCTGTAGCTTCAACATCGGCTGATGCATTATGTGCTTCATTAAATGCTTCGTTGAAAAGTGTTTGATGCAGTTCGGTTAGCGTAGGCCACTTGAATTTCCCTCCACGACCTCCAGGAATTTGACAATACTCAGCCGTTTTCTCGTGCTTTGTATCAACTGATTTAAGTTTCTGTAAGGGAGTGTCAATAGACTTTCGATAATACTCACATCCCATGATGTTTATATCGAACTCGATATTGTGTCCTACATTGTAATCAGACTTCTCTAAGGCTTCGTTAAATTTCTCTAGAACTTCTTCTAAAGGAAGACCTTGTTTCAATGCCCTTTGAGTTGAAATTCCATGAATTTTCTCAGCATTAAAGGGAATAGTAAATCCTTCCGGTTTAACGATGTAATTGTGAACCTCTACAAGTTTTCCTTCAGCATCATGAATTTGCCATGCTAACTGAACAAGTCTAGGCCAATTATCTGTATCACTAATTGGCGCCTTGAAGTCTTTTGGTAAACCAGTTGTTTCTGTATCAAATATTAAAAACATATAGAGAAATGATTAACATAAAGTTAGTAAAGGAAGTGCTTTACATTGCCATTTTTTGTCTTTACTTATAAACATGTTAAAAGGAAAATTCAAGTATTGAATTATGCAAAAGAAATTGGAAGCGTAAGAAAAACATGCGAACTATTTGGGATTAGTAAAAGATCATTTTACAACTGGAAGAATAAATATGAGAAGGATGGAGAAGAAGGTCTTTCTAGAAAGTCAAGAGATTATGAATCCTATGGAAATAGAATTAGCGATGAAACTATTGAGTTAATACTCAAACTTAGAAAAGAGAATCAATTAGGGAGATGGCGAATCAAGTGGTATTTAGAGAGATATCATGATATTAAAGTATCAGAATCTAGCGTCTATAGAACTCTAAAACGAAATAAATTACCACCATTGAAAAGAGAAGTTACTCGTAAAGCAATGGGACCTATTAGATATAGTAAAGATGTTCCAGGTCATCATGTTCAGATAGATGTAAAGTTTCTTAGCTTTCAAAATGAACAAGGACAAATCATAAAACGATTTCAATATACTGCAATAGAAGACTGTACGCGGATTCGAGCCCTACAAGTGTATGAAAAGCATAATCAGGAAAGTTCCATTAGTTTTTTAAACTATGTAATCAATAAATTTCCTTTTCGAATTCATACCATTCAAACCGACAATGGACATGAATTTCAATCAAAGTTTAATTGGCATGTTCAAGATTGTGGAATGAATCATAGGTATATTAAGCCTGGAAAACCCCAACATAATGGAAAAGTAGAGCGATCTCACCTAACGGATAAAAGAGAATTCTATCAACTTTTAAATTATAAGGATGTTGTTGATTTAGAAGATAAACTGAAGCAATGGGAAAACTTTTATAATTTTAATAGACCACATGGAGCTTTTAATGGAAAAACACCATATGAAACCATGTATTCTATCTTAAAAAATTAATTTTAGAGTGCACTTTTAGTTGAAGAAGCACAAGCCCAGTTCAGTCTACAAAGAATTATCCCTGAAAGGGATTTTCAATTCCAGGAGATCCCCTTCAGGGATATTTTTTAAATCTATATGTATGCTACCAAGGGAGTATCCTTTCAGGATAGGTATAAGTGATCAATTAATGGTGAGATTCTCCTTTGATATGTGGCAGATGGTTTCTACTTTACTCAATAAGCTGGTGGGGTGAGCACGAAGAAAATCTCCGATTTTCCCTCCATGATATCCATTTGAAATTATATCAGTATATCCATTTATCCGTGGTGAAAAAAATAATGTGATCCACGATGCAGATCAAAAGTTGGGGGTGTTTTGCTACCATTATGCAAACCGCATTGCGGTTTTATTGGGTTGTAATGTATGGACGTAGGATAGTCACAAAGGTGTTATTCGGTAAGCATCATAGTGTTAATCTGTGTAATCTGTGGTTATTTCATTATGTAATTATCATTGCCGATATCACTTGTGAGGTTTTGTTTATCATTAATAACGAGGCTCTCTAACTAGAAAAGTACTCCAGAATCAATTCTTGAACTTTACCTACTTCAACTAAGAAACCATCATGACCATAAATGGAGTCTATTTCTTTGAATTGGGCGTTTGGAATGTGTTGAGCAAGTTCTTTTTGCTCCTCTACAGGACACAATTGATCTGAAGAGATTCCTATTACTAATGTCTTTGCTTTGATTAGAGCTAAAGCTTCTGATATAGAGTCTTTATTTCTTCCTACATTATGACTATCCATAGCATTGAGAAGGTGATAGTAAGAAAAAGGAGAGAAGCGTTTCTCAAATTTTTCAGATTGATACCTTATGTAAGAAGCTGCTTTGAAGTCTGTAACTGTCTCTTCGTTGCTTTCTGATTGTAGTTTTTGATAGGATTCATAGGAGCGATACAAGATCATACCGAAGCCTCTGGCTGTTTTGAGTCCGTTTGAGCCATTGCTATTATCAACGAAAGTAGGATCGTTTAGTAAGGCTTGTCTGTGGGCTTCGTGAATAGCTATTCCCCAAGTTGATTCTTTAGGACTGGTAGCTAGTAAACAGATGTTTTCAAATAAATTCCTTTGGCTAATCGACCATTCAAGTAATTGATAACCTCCCATAGAACCAGCAATGCCTAGTTTAATTTGCCTAATGGATAAATGATCTGCTAAGGCTTGATGACAGCTGATCATGTCTCTGATGGTAAAGAATGGGAATTCGGTATTGCTTGGTCCTGTAGTTCCATAGCAAGAACCCAATATGTTTGCGCAAATAATAAAATGATCTTGAATAGGAAAAGGGAAGTTTTTATTGAACATCTCTGGCCACCATTCATAAGGATTTGAGTTTGCGGTTAAAGCATGAAAGACCCAAATAACATTGCTTCGTTCTTTATTCAAAGTGCCCTTTGTGTGATAGCATATTTCAACTTGATCCAGGGTTTTTCCTGATTCAAGTTCTAAGGCTTCTTCTAGAATATAGGTTTGCTTTTTCAATTGTTTAACAAAATATTATTCTGTAATTATACTTATTAATGATTAATTTTAGAAATATATTTCAAAAATCATGAAGGTCGAGGTTAAGAGAATAAATGATAAGGTCCATTACCAAGCAAGTAATGAGCAAGGTGTTTTGATCAATATGGATGGTTCAGAAGCTATTGGAGGAGAGGGAAATGGTGCTAGGCCTATGGAATTGCTTTTAGCAGGATTAGGAGGTTGTGCTGGTATTGATATTTCATTGATGCTAGATAAAATGCGACAGAAAGCGGATAAAGTTGAAATGGAGATTAATGGAGAGCGAGAGGCGAATGCAGAGCCTTCTTTGTTTCAGGATATCGATATTAAGTTTAAGTTTTGGGGAGAGTTACAGGCGAAACATGTGTTGAGAGCGGTAGAATTATCGATGACAAAATATTGTTCTGTAGCTATGACTTTGAATAAGTCAGCTAAAATCTCTTATCAATCATATATTAACGACGAACTGATTAAGTAATGCAATCAATAGAATCCAAAGTGATTCGACAAAGAATCGCTAAGACGAAGGAGAATGAACATAGTTCTCCCATATTCATGACTTCAAGCTTTGAGTACGACTCTGCAGAAGATATGCAGCTTGCTTTTTCAGAGGGAGATACTAATATTTATTCCAGGTATACGAATCCCAATTTTAACGAATTCATAGATCGATTGTGTATTTATGAAAATGCAGAGGCCGGTCATGCAACTGCTTCTGGTATGTCTGCGGTATTTTCTTCATTCATGACCTTTTTACAAGCTGGAGATCATTTATTGTCTTGTAGTTCCATTTTTGGAAGTACTTATGGTCTGATCAATAATTGGTTGCCGAAATACGGAATGGAAACCACTTTTCTAGATGTAAATCAGGTTGATAGCTGGGAGTCTGCTGTAAAGCAAAATACTAAGATGCTTTATATTGAAACACCAACAAATCCGGGTTTAGGAATAATTGATATCCAACAAGTTGCCAATTGGTGTAAAGCAAAGAACATTCTTTTGGTGGTGGATAACTGTTTTGCAACACCGTATTTACAACAGCCTTTAAATTTAGGAGCCGATTTATCGATACATTCTGCAACTAAGTTTATAGATGGGCAAGGTAGAGGTGTTGGTGGAGCAGTTTTAGGGAGAAAAGACCTTATTGAAGAAATAATTCAGTTCTGCAGAACAACTGGTCCAGCTTTATCGCCTTTCAATGCTTGGATGTTTTCTAAGTCTTTAGAGACTCTTGCAGTAAGAATGGATCGTCATTGCGAATCTGCTGAAAGAATTGCCAAATATTTGGAAGGTCGCTCAGGAATCAAAAAGGTAGTCTATCCATTTTTAGAAAGTCATCCTCAGTACCATATAGCTAAAAAGCAAATGACAAAGGGTGGAGCGCTAGTTGCTTTTGAATTGGAAGGCGGTTTAGATCAAGGACAAAGGTTTTTAAATGCTTTAGAAATGTGTTCATTGACAGCAAATTTGGGAGATACAAAAACGATCGTATCACATCCTGCATCTACAACACATTCAAGAATGACGGAAGAAGATAGACTCGCTGTGGGTATATCAAATTCATTTATTAGAATATCTGCAGGCCTAGAAAACGTGGAAGATATACTTACAGACATAGATAAAGGACTCTCTATATTAAAATAATTAAAGTATAAACGACTGAATATTAGTAGCTAATCATTTTATCGTTATTTTTTTTTCAATTTGTCATTGTCAGTATAAAAAAGAGTAGTAATTTTGTCGACGGAGAAATGGCAGAGTGGTCGAATGCACTGGTCTTGAAAACCAGCGTACCGAGAGGTACCGGGGGTTCGAATCCCTCTTTCTCCGCCATACGACCGAAAGAAAGGCTAGCAGAAATGTTAGCCTTTTTTGTTGCTTCTATTTTGCTAACTATAAGACAAAAAAAAGACCGTTCAATTGAACAGTCTTTTTAAACAAATCACCTAACTTAATTATACTATCCTAAATATTTCAGTAGGATACCACTTCTTGAAGAGTGTTTCAATCGTCTGATTGCTTTCTCTTTTATTTGTCTTACTCTCTCTCTCGTTAAACCTAATTCTTCACCAATTTCTTCTAATGTCTTCGTAGTCTTCTTATCAATTCCAAAATACATCTTAACTACTTCAGCTTCTCTAGTAGTAAGTGTATTTAATGCTCTTAGTATTTCCTGGTTTAAAGATTCTTTAACCATGGCCGCATCAGGACTGATAGAATCTTTAGAACCAATTACATCATACATGCTTGAGTCATTATTGTCAGATCCTAAAGGAGCATCAAGTGAAGTATGTCTTCCACTATTTTTAATAGAGTCTTTAACTTCTTGCTCTGTCATGTCTAGCATTTCAGCAATCTCAGTAGGAGAAGGCTCTCTTTCATACTTTTGTTCTAAAGCAGAAAAAGCCTTGTTAATCTTATTAATTGAACCAATTTTATTTAAGGGAAGCCTTACAACTCTTGCTTGTTCCGCTAAAGCTTGTAAAATAGACTGACGGATCCACCAAACCGCGTATGAAATAAACTTAAAACCTCTTGTTTCATCAAATCGTTGAGCAGCTTTAATTAATCCAAGGTTTCCTTCATTGATTAAATCAGGAAGTGTTAGACCTTGATTTTGATACTGCTTAGAAACAGAAACAACAAACCTTAAGTTAGCCTTCGTTAATTTATGAAGAGCATTTAAATCACCTTCTTTAATTTTAATAGCCAATTCCACTTCCTCATCGGGAGTGATCATGTCTTGTTTAGATATTTCTTGTAAATACTTATCTAAGGATAAGGTTTCTCGATTGGTTACCTGCTTGGTGATTTTTAGCTGTCTCATACGAATTAAATTGGTTTTGAATCATTTACGAGATGATTTTTGATAAGTTTCAAAAAAGCTATTCACAATTTTGATTTAACATTAATAGAAGTCTTTCTTCTCCTTTATTTACTCAAGAAAGCTTATTTTTATTGCGGCTTATGCTAATTAAAGAATCCAAATACTTAAACATTTTCAGAGCAATCGTGATTTCTCTGTTTGCTATTTTGTTTTTAGCGGATTCTTTATTGGATTCTTATGGTTTGCATAAAGACCTTACTGAACTTCAAGATGCTGAAGAAAGTGGAGATGAAGAAGGTAAGGAAGAAAAGGAAGCAGATGAGAAGGATCTGGAGTACTTAAGAGATCTGGAGTGTTCTTTACTTGCTCAGCAAGATGAAGTGCTTTTTATGGAAGCATCTATGAAAAAGATGTATTTCAACTTACCCGATAACTGGGAGTTAGACTTAATTACTCCGCCACCCGAATTATAGCATAACTGGATTGTCCTTTAGATTAAATCAAAAGGCTTTATTGATTGTTCAATTTTAACAATATGTTATGTCAAAAAATAAAACAGGTTTATTTTCTCAATTAAAATTTGATTTCCCCGCAAGTATTGTCGTTTTCTTGGTTGCACTTCCATTGTGTTTAGGAATTGCATTAGCATCAGAGGCACCTGCCTTCGCTGGAGTTATTGCAGGGATAGTAGGGGGAATTGTAGTAGGATTGTTAAGTGGGTCAAGTATAGGTGTTAGTGGTCCGGCAGCAGGATTGACTTCTATTGTTGCTGGTGCAATTGCCAGTTTAGGAGATTTCAATGTGTTCTTGTTAGCGGTGGTTGTTGCAGGTGTTTTTCAAATTTTGCTTGGTTACTTAAAAGCTGGAGTCATTGGTTATTATTTTCCAAATTCAGTAATTAAAGGAATGTTAGCCGCAATTGGTGTGATTCTTTTTAGAAAGCAAATACCTCATGCATTTGGGTATGATAAGGACCCAGAAGGAAGTTTGTCATTCGAAGGAGGAGGTGAATCATTTGCTTTTTTAGACAGCATATCTATGGGGGCAATAGTGATTACTGCTATATCATTAGGTGTTCTGTTGTTATGGGAAACTAAGTTTTTCAAAAAGATCTCCGTTTTTAAGATAATTCAAGGTCCCTTAGTAGTTGTGGTTTTAGGGATTGTTTTAAAGCTTGTGTTTGATGATATTGACTCATTGAGAATTAGTGCTGAGCATTTAGTTAAACTACCTGAACTAGGTAAGGGAGAGAGCATAACTAGTGTTCTTATGTTTCCTGATTTTTCTGCATGGAATAATCCGGAGGTATACTTTGTAGGTTTTACAATTGCTTTAGTTGCTAGTATTGAGACACTATTGTGTGTTGAGGCAACAGATAAATTAGACCCGGAGAAAAAGGTAACTCCAACCAATAGAGAATTGCTAGCTCAAGGTGTTGGTAATATGATGTCAGGGTTAATCGGTGGTCTTCCTGTTACACAAGTAATAGTTAGAAGTTCTGCCAATATTCAGTCAGGAGGAAAAACTAAAGCGTCAGCATTTTTTCATGGAATTCTTTTGATGCTATCAGTTCTACTGATTCCTAACATATTAAACATGATTCCTTTTGCTTCTCTAGCTGCAATTTTATTATTGGTTGCTTATAAGTTAGCTAAGCCTGCCACATTTATTGAAATGTATAAAAAAGGCTGGGATCAATACGTTCCATTCTTTGTAACGGTTGTATTGATTAATATTCCATTCATTGGATTATTATATGGTATTGGAATCGGATTAGCAGTAGGATTCTTTATTATCTTATTAAAAAACTTCCAGAATCCTTTTCACAAAGAGTTGGATTTAGAAGCTGAGGAGATCAGATTGCAGTTGTCTGAGAATGTATCATTCCTTAATAAGGCTTATATTTTAAAGACTTTATCTGATATTAATGATGATAAAACCGTGGTGATAGATGCTCGATCAACTAGATATATTCACCCAGATATAATTGAGATTATTCAAGATTTCGAGTCTACAACAGAAGACAGAAACATTAAGTACGAATATTTAAAATAAAAGAAAATGGAAAATTCAAAAACGGTAACTAAATCAGTGCAGGGTTCAATTTCTCCTGCTCAAGCAGTTGAATTATTAAAAGAAGGAAATAAGAGGTTTACTTCAGGAAATACATTAAGCAGAAGTCACGCTGATCAAATAAAAGATACTTCAGGTGGACAATGGCCTTATGCTGTAGTCTTAGGTTGTATTGATTCAAGAGTACCTTCAGAGATTGTTTTTGATCAAGGTATTGGAGATATCTTCAATGTAAGAGTTGCAGGTAACTTTGTAAATGTTGATGTATTAGGGTCGATTGAGTACGCTTGTAAAGTTGCAGGTTCAAAAGCAATAGTTGTTCTAGGTCATTCATCATGTGGAGCTGTAAAAGGAGCTTGTGATGGTGTTGAATTAGGAAACATCACAGATATGTTAAGTAAAATTACTCCAGCTGTTGAAGCTGTATCTACGGACGGAGAAAGAAATTCATCTAACGGATCATTTGTTCAAGGTGTAGTTGATAAGAACATTGAATTAACAATGGAGAACATCAAAAATCAAAGTCCTGTATTAAAAGAGATGATTGACAATGGAGAGGTTGAATTAGTGGGAGGTATGTATGATGTATCTACGGGAGAAGTAAAGTGGTAATCACTTAGTATACTTAAAGAAATAGAAAAGGCTTAGATTGATTCTAAGCCTTTTTTTTGTGCGCATAACAGGAGTCGAACCTGCACGCCCTAAAGCACAACGACCTCAACGTTGCTTGTATACCAATTCCAACATATGCGCAGTATACTTTTTAATGTTATCTATTATATAGAATAACAAAATGGGTTAAACTAAAAGAGGCTGTCTATATAGACAACCTCTTTTGCTTTTTTTGGGGTCACCTAGGGGATTCGAACCCCCGACCCTCGGATCCACAAACCGATACTCTAACCAACTGAGCTAAGGTGACCATGTTCAATGAACGGGTTGCAAACTTATGAATAATTTCTGACGGAATAAAGAAAAAAGAGAAAGAATTTACGGATGATTAATTAACGAATTGACCGTCAATCATTTCTAGTTTTCGATCACATAAATTAGCCAACTCTTCATTATGTGTTACCAATACAATTGTTTGTCCCAACTCTTTTGAAAGCTTCTGAAAAAGTAAATTAGTTTCTCTAGCTGTCTCACTATCCAAATTACCAGTTGGCTCATCTGCCAATAGGATAGAAGGTTGATTGATTAAAGCTCTCGCAATAGCCACTCTTTGCTTTTCTCCTCCTGATAGCTCGTCGGGTTTGTTATTGGCTTTATCAGCTATTCCTAAAGTGCTAAGTAGTTCTAGCCCTTTAGGATTAAGTTCTTTTTTTGACTTTCCTGAAATCATTCCAGAAATAATAATGTTCTCTAAAGCGGTGAATTCAGGAAGTAGGTTGTGGAATTGAAACACAAAACCAATATGTTCATTTCTGAACTTAGACATTACTTTGTCTTTCCATTGATTATTGATAGCCTTACCTTGAATAGATAAACTTCCAGAATCAGCATAATCAAGCGTTCCAAGTATTTGCAATAGCGTTGTTTTACCAGCTCCTGAAGGACCTACAATGGCAACTAGTTCTCCTTTTTCAATTTCTAATGAAACGGATCTTAAAATACTGGTCTCACCAAAACTTTTAGAGATGTTAGTCGCTTTGATCACTATTGAAGTAGTTTCTTGTTCTTTAATAAAGACTCAACAAAACGAATGTCATTGTCGCTTTTAAAAATATCGAATGGAAGATAAAAGAATTGAGCTTTTGAAACCGTAAGCACAAATCCTTTCTTTCCTTTTTTAGCTTTTTTGAAAGTAGACCACAACATTGGCATTCCATGTTTAGCATCCATTTTCATCATGAAGTTTTTTCCATCTATTTCATAAGACGCTTTATAAAACATCATTTTACCCATTTCATGCTGTGTTAAACCAGCAAATTGAATGATCCAGAAAATTAAGTATCCTAAAGCAACTACTAGTCCTGTGATAATCATCCACCATCTACCTGGAGCATAAAAAATTCCAGTAACTATCAATGCTAATGGAGCTAGTCCGTAGTACCATTCTTTTCTAATTAGATTTTCTAATGCGATCCAAACGTATTTGTTTGCATCCATTTGATATTTCTTTGTCTTTGCTACAGCAGGCATATTGTCAAATTTGATTTGCAAATTTACTAATTCTAAACAGTAAATAATGCCTAAAGAGAAGAGTGATATCGTGAAAAGTTGTTAATTATTGTGTTAAATTCAAAAAATATTAATGGAAGACCCAACTATTTGGGATTAGGATTCATCTATAAACTGAAACGAGGCTACAGTGCTGAACGATCTTGCAAGAAAATGTTTGGAGGGCAATCAAAAAGCCCAGTACGAGCTGTATCAAAAGCTTGCTCCTAAAATGCTAGGAGTTTGTATGCGATATGGCTCGGATCAACCGCAAGCGGAAGACTTTATGCAAGAGGGTTTTGTAAGAATGTTCACAAAATTGAATCAATTTAATTTTGAAGGATCATTCGAAGGTTGGGTTAGAAGAATTATGGTGAATACTTCTCTAGAGCTCTTAAGAAAAGAGATGAAGAGAAGATATCATGATGATATTGAAGGTGAAGGATTTGATTTAGCAGGAGATGATGATATATTATCACAGTTGAATGCAAATGAAATGATAGAAGTGGTGCAGAGTTTGCCACCAAAATATAGAGCTGTATTTAACATGTATGCTTTTGAAGGATACAAACATTCTGAAATAGCTAAGGAATTAGGGATATCAGAAGGGACTTCAAAGTCGAATTTGTCAGATGCGCGTAAATGGTTAAGAAAAAGAGTAAGTAACTTGTTTGGAGTTAAACGATGAGTGAAAAGAATATAGATAAGTTGTTTGAGGACGGTCTTGGGGATTTCGAAATGAAGCCTTCAGATGATTTGTGGGGTAAAATTGCCAATGATATTGGTAATACCTATGTTCCTGATGCTGGATCTATTTCTGGTTCAAGTACTTCATCTGGTGCTTCTTCAGGTGCATCAACCAGCGCTGCTGTTAAAGGAGGGACATCTCTTGGTGCTAAACTATTAACTTGGAAAGCAGCGGTTGTTGCTTTAGCTGGTGCGGTTGGAATCACCACTGCTACAATAATGATTAATGGTGCTTCTGAAAATGAGGGTTCGAGTAACGATGAAAGTACCTTGGTGATTGATTCAGGTCAAGAGTCAAACACTGATTTAACTAAAGTTGAATCTATCAAAGCTGATGAGATTAAAGAAAGTGCTGTTGTTCAAGATGCAGAAGCTGAAGGTGAAGATCAAGAAGGAAGTCATAAAGAAACAATTGAACCAACTAAGGAAGCTATAAATACTTCATCTGTTGATAGCAAGGAAAGTGATAAGCTTGATGCCGTATCTCCTTCAATCCCTTCGAATCAAGATGTTGATCATAAAGAAGAAGCAGAGCATGTTGATTCTGAGCAAAGTGAGAGTCTTAAAGAAGATGCTCCAGCAGAGTCT
>CBFIFL010000009.1:0-60924 GCA_965661855.1 Flavobacteriales bacterium | reverse complement strand
AGTCTGCAAGAAAACCATTAGTTAGATTAAAATGAATTTCTGAATAACGTTTGTTTTTCCATAAATATTCTGCTTTTAATCGCATAATAGCATAAGCACATTGATGTAAATCTTGTGAACCAATTGCTAAGTCAATTACAGCGTCATATGTATTATAGTTTGGTTTTGTTAAACCGTTGTATAGTTTAACTTCGCTTCCATGAACTTTTAAAGGAAGATCTCTTAATTACGAACTATATGAGTTCTTATTACTTGTATTTCGTTTGAAACCGAATGGGACCTGGAAACGGAATTCAATAGTACTAACTTCAACGTTTAATTTGCTCACTAAGGAGTCAGTTGATTGTGGACTGATTTGACTGTTAACTTTGTCCTTATCCTTAATAGGTTGACAGAAAGTAAATGTGAAAGTTGAAAGGAGAGCTATTTGAGGTAATAATTTCGTTATCATCTATTAATAACGAATGGAGTGTAATTTATTATGAAGATGGGAAATAGAATGATTGATTATTTCCTTTTCTTACCAAAAATAACGTAGCCTAAAATCATAAATAAGGCGCCTATACCTAATAACCAGGGTATAAGCTTAACAGGTACTTTTTCGTATTGTCTTTCTTTCAAACCTGCCTTAAAATTTTTGTTAGCTTCGAAGTTCTCTCGAAGAAAGCTTAGTTCCTCCTGAAAAGTACTGAAAAGCACTCCTTCGTAAAAGTCAGATCCCTCTGTTAAAAATTCTCGACGTGTTCTAGAACACCAATCAAGAACAGGGTATTGAGCATTATTAATGGTCGAATAGACTATCCATCTCTCTCCAGGGATAAAACTCATTCCACATTCTGTACCACATTGATAATAAGCTTCTTGACTCTTAGTTAAGTTTCCTTTATAAAGTTCAATTATTTCAAAAGTAATAATTGATTCTTCATTACAATCACTATCTACCTCTTTTACCTCACCATAGAATATGATAGGTACGCCCGCAGTTGACTCGAAAGTCATTGGGAGAATAAAGTCACATGTGCATTCTGCTCGAGAATAAAGGGACGATAGTAGTAATCCTATTATAAGGAAAAACCTAAGCATGCGTTTGCAGTAAATAGTCAGTAAATGTTTTTTCTACTTTCCAAGATTTAACAAAATCAGCACTCTTATGCATTAATGGATACATGACAACGTCATCTTCTACAAAATCAATCTCTTTGCGATAGTCTGAAAGTAGATTTTCAATTCTAGCTGAAGATTTTAACGGTCTTCTAAATTCTAATCCTTGAGCAGCGTTAAGTAATTCTATTCCTAATATTCTTTCTAGATTATCAATAATCTTAAATGTTTTAGTAGCTGCATTTGCACCCATTGAAACATGATCTTCTTGTCCGTTAGAAGAATCGATAGAGTCAACAGAACATGGTGTAGAAAGTTGTCTGTTTTGAGAAACAATGGATGCAGCGGTATATTGCGGAATCATAAAACCAGAGTTTAAACCTGGTTTTGCAACTAAGTAAGCTGGTAATCCTCTTTCTCCTCCAAGTAACTTAAATGTTCTTCTTTCAGATATACTTCCCAACTCAGCGATAGCAATGGATAAATTATCCAATGCAACGGCTAATGGTTGACCATGAAAGTTTCCTGCCGAAACAATTTCGTCTTCATCTGGGAATATAGTTGGATTGTCAGTTACAGAGTTAATTTCATTTTCAATAACAGATGACACATATACTAAGGTATCTTTTGAAGCACCATGTACCTGAGGCATACATCTGTATGAGTAAGGATCTTGAACATGCGCTTTCTTTTGAGTAATGATTTCACTTCCTTCAACGAAATCACGAACTATTTTAGCCGTTTTAAGTTGTCCTTTTTGAGCTCTAACTAAATTGACATTTTCGTTAAATGGATTTATTCTTCCGTCATAAGCTTCTAAAGATATTGCACCAATCATATCAGCTTTGATAGATAAACGAGCCATTCTAATTACAGAATGAGTTCCATAAGCGGACATGAATTGAGTTCCGTTTAAAAGAGCTAATCCCTCTTTAGATTTAAGTTCAATTGGCCTCCATCCTAATTCAGCGTATAATTCTTGAGTATATCTTCTTTCTCCTTTATAGTAAACTTCACCTAAACCAAGAATCGCTAAAGACATATGAGCTAAAGGAGATAAATCTCCAGAAGCACCTAAACTTCCTAGCTGATATACCACAGGAATAATATCGTTGTTAAATAATTCAATCAGTCTTTCAACAGTAGCAATTTGTACTCCTGAATGACCGTATGAAAGTCCTTGAACTTTCAATAGAATCATCATTTTAACTATTTCTTGAGGGACCAATTGTCCCATACCACAAGCATGTGACATAACCAGGTTCTTTTGTAACAAACCTAGGTCTTCATTGGAAATACTCGTATCACATAAAGAACCAAACCCGGTGTTTATACCATAAATTGGATCTGGATGAGTTTTTACCTTTTCATCTAAATAGGTCCTGCATTTTTGAATTTTCTGGATAGATTCATCAGAAAGTTCAATTTTGAATCCCTTTTCGATTATTTCAGCAACCCTGTCTAAGCTTAATCTTTCAGAAGAAATAGTATGTAACATTCAATTCGATTTAAGTGTGTTTATTGCAATAGTTTTAATAGCTCTTCATAAGAATAGCTAGTTTGCTCACCAGTTTCCATGTCTTTAATCATGATGGTGTTTTCAGTAATTTCATTACTTCCGCATAAAGCTACGAAAGGAATAAATTTACTATGAGCGTATTTCATTTGCTTTTGCATCTTCGCTTTGCCAGGATAAATCTCACCAGAAATACCATCTTGTCTTAATTGAGATAAGATTTTGAATGCATATTTCTCTTCATCCTCACCGAAGTTTGCAAAAAATATTTTTGAAGTCTGTGTAAGTTCTTTTGGAAATAGATCTAAATTCTTCATTAAGTCATAGGTTCTATCAGCACCAAATGATATACCTACCCCTGAAGTTCCTTTTAAGCCAAAAACACCTGTAAGATCATCATATCTTCCTCCTCCTGAAATAGACCCTTTAAATCCTTCTGCTGTAACTTCGAATATAGCTCCAGTATAGTAAGATAAACCTCTAGCTAAAGTCACCTCGAAACTTACATTTTCATCAGCACCACATGCTTTCGCATAGTCAAGTACAAACTTTAGCTCTTCTAATCCTTTTAGCCCAATTTCTGAATTAGATAAAAAAGAGCTTAAAGCTTCGATTTTTTCATCATTGCTTCCTTTCAGGTGAATCAATGGTTGAATTTGTTCTATAGCTTCATTAGAAATACCTTTTTCAGATAATTCTTTATTGACACCTTCAACTCCAATTTTATCTAGTTTATCTATTGCAACCGTTATATCTGTTAATTTATCAGCTGCACCAATAACTTCAGATATTCCAGTTAGAACTTTTCGGTTATTAAGCATTACCTTATAATCCTTAATACCTAACAGTTTATAAACTTCTTGATAGATTTGAAGAAATTCAACTTCCATTAAAAGCGAATCTGTACCTACAACATCAACATCACATTGATAAAATTCTCGGTACCTTCCTTTTTGTGGACGATCAGCTCTCCAAACAGGTTGTATCTGATACCTTTTGAAGGGTAAGGTTATTTCACTTTGATGCTGTACAACGTATCTAGCAAATGGTACTGTAAGATCATATCTAAGTCCATCTTCAGATAGATTAGCTTCTTGATTATTTGATAAAGCATTAACTGCTTTAGTATACTTATCACCTCGTTGTAAAACCTTAAATATTAGTCGATCACCTTCTTCACCGTATTTACCCATTAATGTAGAAAGCTTCTCCATAGTTGGCGTTTCTATAGGTTGATAAGCGAATCTAGTAAAGACTGATTTGATGGTATCAAAAATAAAGTTCCTTTTCACCATAGTTTCTGGTGAGAAGTCGCGAAACCCTTTAGGGATTGATGGTTTTTGCATAGTTGCTAGGTGTTAGTTTGTAGTGATTAGGGAATACTAATAATTAAGGTAAGCTTTGTCCCTTTAAAACTAATCCCTAACCACTAACAACTCAATAAGAAATTACTTCACTAATTTCTTATACTTAATTCTCTTAGGTCCTTCATCACCTAATCTTTTCTTTCTGTTCTCTTCGTATTCAGAGTAACTTCCTTCGAAGTAATACACTTGAGATTCATTCTCGAAAGCAAGAATGTGAGTACAAACTCTATCCAAGAACCAACGGTCGTGACTAATAACCACAGCACAACCAGCAAAGTTGTTCAGAGCATCTTCTAATGCTCTAAGCGTATTCACATCAATATCATTTGTAGGTTCATCGAGTAATAACACATTCGCTTCTTGCTTTAAGCACATCGCTAAGTGAAGTCTGTTTCGTTCTCCACCTGAAAGAACACCACATTTCTTTTGTTGATCTCCACCGTTGAAGTTAAACTTAGATAAGTATGCTCTTGAATTTAAACGTTTACCACCTAAATCAATTTCTTCAGCTCCACCTGACACAACTTCGTAAACGGTTTTATTATCATCAATGTCTTTATGGGCTTGATCAACATAACCAATCTTAACTGTTTCACCAACATTGAAAGAACCACCATCAGGTTGAAGTTCATTCATGATCATTTTGAATAAAGTAGTTTTACCAGCACCGTTAGGTCCAATAATTCCAACAATACCATTTGGTGGAAGCTTGAAGTTCAAATCTTCATATAATAAACGATCATCGAATCCTTTTGAAACATCATTGGCTTCAATCACTTCATTACCAAGTCTTGGTCCAGCAGGAATGAAAATCTCCAATTCCTTATCTCTTTTCTCAACATCTTGAGAAAGCATTTCATTATAGTTAGATAAACGAGCTTTCTGCTTAGAATGTCTTCCTTTTGGATTCATTCTAACCCATTCAAGCTCTTTCTTCAATACTTTTTGACGCTTACTTTCTGACTTTTCTTCTTGAGCTAATCTTTTTCCTTTTTGCTCTAACCATGAAGAATAATTTCCTTCCCAAGGAATACCTTCACCTCTGTCTAGTTCAAGAATCCAACCAGCCACGTTATCCAAGAAGTAACGGTCGTGAGTTACAGCTATAATTGTTCCTTTATATTGAGCTAAGTGTTGTTCTAGCCAATACACTGATTCTGCATCCAAGTGGTTAGTCGGCTCATCCAGTAGTAAAATGTCTGGTTGTTGTAAAAGAAGTCTACATAAAGCAACACGTCTTCTTTCTCCTCCAGAACAAACTTTAATTAAAGTATCTCCTTCAGGACATCTTAAAGCATCCATTGCTCTTTCCAACTTATTGTCAAGATCCCATGCATCTAAAGCATCAATTTTCTCTTGTGCTTTTGCTTGACGATCAATAAGCTTATCCATCTTGTCAGCATCCTCATAGTTTTCAGGTAATCCCATTGCTTCGTTAATTGCTTCATATTCTTTCAAAGCATCAACTGTTTCTTGGGCACCTTCTTCAACGATTTCTCTTACCGTTTTCGTTTCATCTAATTGAGGTTCCTGAGCTAAATATCCTACTGAATAACCTGGCGAGAAAACTACTTCTCCTTGATAAGATTGCTCCAAACCAGCTATGATTTTCATCAATGTTGATTTACCAGCTCCATTTAAACCAAGTACTCCAATTTTAGCACCGTAATAGAAAGACAAATAAATATCTTTTAGTATGTGTTTTCCTGAAGGTAAAGTCTTGTTAAGCTTTACCATTGAAAAAATGACTTTCTTATCGTCTGACATATCTATGTTTTTTTTGAATAATTTTTAAAATCGATTACTAACAAATATCGTAAATATTGATGGATTTAGAGAGGCAGGTAGGCTTTAATTAAACCGTATATTTGAACAGTAAATTATTGAAATATGAAGTATACTTTATGCCTTGTTGCATTTCTTATTGTTGGTCAGTGTTTTGGACAAAAAAAGAAATCAAACGACAACACGGATGAGAACAGAAAGCAGTTGATTGAACAAATAGGGGATAATCGGTTAAAGATTGATTACTTGATTGATCAATATGCGAAGGATACAAACGACGTTGTAATATTGAGGGATTTGGCTGTACTGTATTATCAAGGTAACGGACTTGTTCAAGCTTATAATATTTGTCAATTGGTATTAAAGAAGGAAAAAAATGATGTTTTTGCCTTAAGAATGACTGCAGGAATCTTTGAGAAGAACAATCAGGTTGAGGAGGCGATATTACACTATCAAAAATTATTGGCTGTTTCAGAAACTAACCAAGATTATTATCAGCTTGCCAGTTTATATTTTAAAAATGAGAATTATAAAAGTTGTCAGCACTATTTATCTAAAGTATTGTCTAAAGAGGCTGGTGACGATAAAGTATTAATAACATTTGAAAAAGATAAACAGACTATGAATCAGATGGTTGCCGTTCATGCTGCAGCTTACAATATGCTAGGATTTGTTTATATGAATCAAAATGAAACTGAAAAAGCTGAAGAGATGTGTGAAATAGCATTGAAAATTGATCCTAATTTTGAGCTAGCTAAAGGTAATCTTGCTTACTTGTCGAGCGTTAAGGAATAGACACTGTCTTAACCAACTATGATAAGACTACTAACATGTATATTGCTCTTTGCATTAATTCTTCCTTCCATAGGACAAGAATCGATGACAAATGCTGGAGGGAGTAGTTTAGTTTTATACATAGGAAACACGACTGTTCACTGTGATGGTGATTTTACTAATGGATCTTCAGGAAACTTATCTTTCATTGGTTCAGGAACACCTAATTTGGAGGTTGATGGAGATTATACTATCGATGCCGCGTCAACTTTTACAGTGGGATTTTCAGATATAGAATTAACAGGTTCTTCCCTACAATATTTTTCTTCAGGAGGTAAAACGAATTATGACGTAACAATCAATAACTCTTCAGGAGGGGTTGCACTGTTAGCGAATGATTTGACTGTTTCTAATCAATTAGATTTTCAATCAGGTCATTTAACTCTTGCTTCTCAAGACGCAATTATTCAAAGTACAGGAAGTATTCAAAATGCGAGTAACGCTGCATTTATTGTTGCAGCAAGTAATGGTTTACTTACGATTCAAAGCGTTGGTGGCGCAGGAACACATACTGGATCAGTCGAGTTTCCGGTTGGATATAGTCCGATTTCAACGGCATACTGTCCAATGAATATTAATAATGACCCAGGAACCGCAGGAGATTTTTCGGTTAAAGTAGATGATGATGTTCTACAATCAGGGACTTCAGGTTCGGCTGTAACTACTTACGTTGTGGACCGAACATGGCATGTTTCAACTAATTCGGCGGGTCCTAATTATAGTTTTAAAGGAACCTGGCATAGTTCACAGGAAATAGGATCATTTAGAAACATAGCTTGTTATGTTTCATATTGGGATAGTGGTACTGATTGGAATGCATTTGATAGTGAAGCTGCTGCTACAGATGAGGGAGGGGGATATTATTCTAGAACTTCTTCTGGTGGCCAAACCCTTACTTCTAAACCAATTGCGATTGCATCTAATGATATTTTACCTGTAGAGTTGTTATCATTTGAGGTGGAAAGGGAAGATCGAACTGGAGTTTTAGAATGGACCACAGCTTCCGAAGTTAATAATGAAGAGTTTGAAATTGAGCATTCCTTGGATGGAGTAGAATTCGAGTTTATTGGAAGTGTTTTAGGTGCAGGAACAAGTACTGAAATGAATGCTTACGAATACTTCCATAATGATTTAGAGAATGGAGTTCACTACTACAGGTTAAAGCAAATAGATTTTGATGGTCAATTTGAATATAGTGATGTGCAAACTGTAAGTTTAAATGAAGCTATTACGAAAACCAGTATTTATCCAAATCCAGCAAAGAACTTCATCCAAATTAACTTCAGCAGTGAGGAACGTGGAATGTTTGAATATAAAGTTTACGCAGAATCTGGTCAGGTAATTTATGATGGAGTAGCCGTTTCAATTGATAACGCAACAAATTCGGTTTATCTAAATATTGAGACTTGGGCAAGAGGTAAATATTTTATTCACTTAAAATCTCCTTCCGGACAGTATTTAAGTGAGTCATTTATTAGACAATAAAAAAGTGGTTCCTTTCGAAACCACTTTTCATTTTTAACTTGATATTTTTTCTTAAACCAATTCTTCTTGAGAATAAGATTCAACACTTGGGCAAGAACAAATTAAGTTTCTGTCACCATATGCATTGTCTAATCTTCCAACCGATGGCCAGAATTTATTTGATCTTAAGTAGTTTAAAGGATAAGTTGCTTTTTCTCTACCGTATGCATGCGTCCAATTGTCAGTAACAATAGTCTCTAAAGTATGAGGAGCATTTACCAAAGCATTATCCTCTAATGGATAAATTCCTTTTTGAACTTCATCAATCTCATTTTTGATTTCGATTAAGGCATCACAAAAACGATCTAACTCTTCTATTGATTCAGATTCAGTTGGCTCAACCATAATCGTTCCGGCAACAGGGAAAGACATTGTAGGCGCATGGAATCCGTAATCCATTAATCTTTTCGCAATGTCCGTAACATCAATTTTAGCATCTTCCTTGAACGGACGACAATCTAAAATCATTTCGTGAGCAACCGTTCCGTTTTTACCTGTATATAATACATTGAAATGGTTCTCCACTCTTGATTTAATGTAATTAGCATTTAAGATAGCTGCTTCAGTACTTGCCTTAAGTCCTTTTCCACCTAACATTTTTACGTAACCGTAAGAAATTAATAGAATAGAAGCCGAACTAAATGGAGCAGCAGCTAATGCTTTGATTCCCTTGTCTCCACCAGTTTCCACTAATGGGTGTTTTGGTAAAAATGGAGCTAAGTGCTTCGCAACACCAATTGGTCCCATTCCTGGTCCACCACCTCCATGAGGAATAGCAAAAGTCTTATGAAGATTTAGGTGACAAACATCAGCACCAATTTCTCCAGGAGAAGTAATTCCAACTTGAGCGTTCATGTTGGCTCCATCCATATATACTTGACCACCATTATCGTGGATCAATTGAGTAATTTCTTTAACACCTTCTTCATATACACCATGAGTAGAAGGATAAGTGATCATTAAAGTAGATAGGTTTTCTTTATGAGTTTCAACTTTTTCTTTAAGGTCTGAAACATCAATATTTCCTTGTTCATCGCATTGAACAACCACAACTTTCATTCCAGCCATTACCGCAGAAGCAGGGTTCGTTCCGTGAGCTGATGAAGGGATTATAGCAATGTTTCTGTGATGATCTCCATTAGCCTCGTGGTATGCTTTGATGGTAGCTAAACCTGCATATTCTCCTTGTGCACCAGAATTAGGTTGAAAAGAGATCGCATCAAAACGAGTGATTTCTTTTAAATCTTTACCTAACTCTTCAATCATTGCTAAATAACCTTTAGCTTGATCAACAGGAGCAAAAGGGTGAATGTTAGCAAACTCAGGCCAGCTTACCGGAATCATTTCACTAGCAGCATTCAGCTTCATTGTACAAGATCCTAATGAAATCATTGAGTGAACTAAAGAAAGATCCTTGTTCTCTAAACGCTTCATATATCTCATCATTTCTGATTCAGAATGATAAGAGTTGAAAACTGGGTGACTTAAATAATCAACCTCTCTACTAAGGTCTGTTGGAATATTATTTCCAGCATTATCACTTAACTCAGCACCAAATGCTTTGGCAATTGTTTCTAGGTCTTCAATACTTGAAGTTTCATCAATTGCAATTTGAATGAAGTCAGCTCCGTAGAATAAGTTAATTTCAGCTCCTTCTAATTCAGTTTTGATATTCTCCATATTCTTTGGATTATCAATTCTGATTGTATCAAAGAAAGTTTCACTGTAAACTTCGATACCAGCTTCAATTAACGAAGCAGCTAATAAATTAGCCTTACCATTAATTTCTTCGGCAATTGCTCTGATACCTTGTGGACCATGATATGCTCCATACATACCAGCCATGATAGCTAATAATGCTTGAGCAGTACAAATGTTTGAAGTTGCCTTTTCTCTTTTAATATGTTGCTCTCTTGTTTGAAGAGCCATTCTTAATCCGGTTTTACCATGAGTATCTTGAGATACACCAATGATTCGTCCCGGGATATTTCTTTTGTAAGTTTCTTTAGTAGCAAAATAAGCAGCATGTGGTCCTCCGTATCCTAAAGGAATACCAAATCTTTGCGTAGTTCCATAAACCACATCAGCACCCATGTCACCAGGAGCCTTTAATACAGCTAAAGAAAGTAAGTCAGCACCAACTGCGACTGGAATGTTTAATTCAGCTAGTTTTTGGATAAAAGGCTCAATGTTCTTAACCTCTCCAGATCCTCCAGGGTATTGAATTAAAGCACCAAAGAATTCTTCGTTAGCAACAAATTCATCTTCATCACCAAAAATTAAGTCAATATTTAATGACTCAGCTCTGTTCTCTAAAACAGCTTTAGTTTGAGGGAACACATCTTCAGAAGCAAAGAATTTATTCACACCAGCTTTAACTTGAGCTCTTTTTCTAGAATTATAGAACATGATCATTGCTTCTGCTCCGGCAGTTGCTTCATCCAATAAAGAAGCATTAGCCAATTCCATCTTGGTTAAGTCTAAAACCATTGTTTGAAAGTTTAACAATGCTTCAAGTCTTCCTTGAGATATCTCTGCTTGATAAGGTGTATAGGCTGTGTACCAACCTGGATTTTCAAATATGTTTCTTAAAATCACCGAAGGAGTGAAGGTTCCATAGTAACCTAAGCCAATGTAATTTTTAAACATTTTATTCTGTTGAGCGATAGATTTGATATGAGCCAAATACTCACTTTCACTCATCGCTTCACTTACAGCTAATTCATCTTTATGATGAATGTCAGCAGGTATAGTTTTATCAATTAAATCTTGTACACTTGAAACACCAATTGCAGCAAGCATTTTCTTCTTACTATCATCGTTGATTCCAATGTGTCTGTTTTCAAAGATGTACTTCATAATCCCCTCTTAAATATTACTAAATTTCAGACTGCAAATATAACCATTAGCTAGTCATAAGTAAATAGTCAAACTGTTCGATTTGGATATTGTTTATAAACAGTTTAGCATCCCATTAATCATTCATTTAAGCTTTAGTATTTTTAAGGCAAATTACAATTATGAGAATCACTTTTTTGATAGCTGTGTTACTAGTATCCATTATAGGGAAAAGTCAGGATACTTTACTTTTTATGAATGGAAAGGATAGACTTGTAGAATATAAGGACACTGCTGATCTAAAGGTGGTTTATGTGATTAAAGGGAAAGAAAAGTCTTCATATGTGGAGAATATATTTGCGGTTGGTACAGCTGCAGGAAGGATTTATTTTTATAAGCAAGATACTTTAGTTGATGATGATTATAGTGTTGAGCAAATGGAGCAATATCAACTTGGATTGCGTTTGGCTAGAAAAGATTTTAACACGGATCTAACTGCTGGAGGTGCTGCAGCTACCGGGTTGGCAAGTGCATATATATTGCAAAGTGGTTTTTATGGCTGGTTACCAGTCTTGGTTTATACTGGAGTAACAGGATCAAGAAATCCTAAAACTTCAAAATTTAAACTCTCTGAGGCTGAAAGGTCCAATGAGTTTTTAATGTATGGTTATATTGACGGTGCCAATCGTAAAAAGATTAGAAGAACAGCATTAGCAGGAACGGTAGGTTTTGTGGCAGGTGTGATTATCACTGGTTCATTACCTGATTAGTGCTTCGTTATCTAATATATTCGAATGTATGGGTGGCTTTCTGCTTCTCTTGTTTGGTCTACTTAGGTTTTGAATTAAGAGAGGTTACTTTTGAGTGGGCCTATTTGTTATTCAGTTTTTTCGCTGTACTTGGAGTGTATAATTTGCAAAGGTGGATTAAGTTAATCACTCATGATGCAGGATCAAGTCGAGATCAATGGTTAATGCAAAGAAAAAATCAGCTGTTACTGTTTGGGCTGTTATCCTTAATCCTCTCTACTTTCTTTTACTTCAACAGTAATTATTTCGATTGGAAGATTATTGGGATATGTTCTGTTTTCACTTTCCTTTATTTACCGCCTAAGCAATTACAGTTTTTAGAACTTAGAAAATTCCCGATTGTTAAGTTACTCTTGGTAGGTTTTGTATGGTCTATCTTATCACTACCTAATTTGTTATACCTTGAGGACTATTGGGTGATGTTGTACAGAGCAATATGGATTTTAGCTATTACCATTCCGTTTGATTTACGTGATATTTACAAAGATCAAAAAGATGGGATTAGAAATATTGCTTCAGTAATAGGGAAGAAGAGATCAAGTTTGTTTTCGTCAATCTTATTTTTAATCGGTTTTATAGGCGAGTTAATGGCGATGTATTATTACCCTCGACCTTTTATTCCAGTTATAGCTGTAGCTTATTTTATATTGAATTCGGCTAAAAGCAATAGTAAAGATTGGTACATAGCTGGTTTAATAGAAAGTATTCCAGCTATGTACTTTCTTAATTATCTTTTTACTTCTTACTAGCACTAATCAAAGCCTCTGCAATAATGTTTGCAGCGGAGTTGATTTGTTCTGCTGTATGGGCATCTGAAATGAATCCTACTTCGTATCCTGAAGGACCAATATACACTCCTTTTTCAAGAAGAACATCGTACATTTCTTTAAAGATATCCATAGATGCTGGATCAATTTGATCAGCAGTTCTTATTATTTCTTTTGTTAATTTGATCCAAAATATAGATCCAATTGAAATTACTTCTGCATTAATGTTTTCATCTTCTAATCGAGCATTGATTATTCCAATAAACTCTTTTGTGTTTTTTTCAAGTCTTTCATAAAACCCTTCTTCAAAGCAGATCGACAATTGAGCTGCTCCGGCAGCCATTGCTACTGGATTACCAGATAATGTTCCAGCTTGATAAACAGGCCCTTCAGGAGCCATATAAGACATAATACCTTGTTTTGCTGCAAATGCACCTACAGGCATACCTCCTCCGATAATTTTACCATAAGTTATGATATCCGGTTTTAAATTATAATGTCCTGCAGCACCATATTTACCAACACGGAAACCATTAATTACTTCATCAAAAATCATTAGGGCACAATTTTCATGAGCGATATTGATTAGAAATTCCAAGTATTCTCTTCTTTGTAATAATAGTCCATTATTGGCTGGTATTGGTTCAATGATAATAGCAGCAATTTCTTCTTTGTACTCTTCAAAAGCTTGTTTAACAGATTCTTCATCATTTAATGGTAGAACAATTGTTTCCGCTGCAAAAGCTTCTGGTACACCAGCTGAAGAAGAAGTGCCTAATGTTGCTAATCCAGACCCTGCTTGAACCAATAAGTGATCAACATGACCGTGATAACAACCTTCAAACTTTATAATTTTATCCTTTTTAGTATACCCTCTTGCTAAACGAATAGCTGACATCACAGCCTCTGTGCCACTGCTAGTAAATCTGATTCTATCAATAAATGGATTATCCTTTAAAATAAGCGAGCCTAAATGGTTTTCTTCTTGTGTTGGAACACCGAAAGACATTCCTTTTTTAGCAGTGTTAATAACCGCTTCAACCACTTCTTTACGGGCATGACCTAGAATTAATGGTCCCCAAGAACCACAAAAATCTACAAAGGTATTTCCATCTACATCCGTAACTTCTGCACCTTTTCCTTCTTTGAAGAAAATAGGATTTCCATTAACTGATTTAAATGCTCTAACTGGACTGTTTACTCCTCCGGGGAAGTAAGTACAAGCCTCTTGATATAATGATTCAGAAGTTGATTTATTCATAGTCTATATTTTTTGACACCCAAATTTACTTTTAAAAATAGCTTTTTCGAATCTTTGATTGTCATATCTTCGTCTCAAGCTTAAAGAATTAACAATGGAATATAAAAATAGTTTGGACTTTGCAAACGAGATGGATCAAAATGATCCTCTGAATCAATATAGAGACCAGTTTATCATTCCTCAACATAAAGGGGAAGACACAGTATACTTTACAGGTAATTCATTGGGATTACAACCAAAGTCAGCTAAAGCGGCAATTGATCAAGAATTAGAAGATTGGGGTAAATGGGGAGTTGAAGGACACTTTCACGCTCAAAATCCTTGGTTTTCTTACCATGAGTTATTTCAAGCTCCTTTAAAGGAGATCATGGGAGCTAAGTTTGATCATGAGGTTGTACCTATGAACACTTTAACAACTAACCTTCACTTATTAATGGTTAGTTTTTATCGTCCTCAAGGAAGACGTTATAAGATTCTATGTGAAGGAAAAGCATTCCCGTCTGATCAATATGCTTTGGAAACACAAGTTAAGTATCATGGATACGAACCTGAAAAAGCAATTTTAGAGTTGTATCCAAGAGAAGGAGAGCATTTGATTAGGGAAGAAGATATAAAAGCGATGATTGATGAGCATTCTGATGAGATTGCTATGATCATGATAGGAGGGGTGAATTATTATACTGGTCAAGTATTTGACATGGAAATGGTTACTCGTTGGGGACATGAAGCAGGTGCAATCGTAGGATGGGATTTAGCTCATGCTGCTGGAAACATAAAGTTGAAGTTAAACGAGTGGAATGTAGATTTTGCTGCATGGTGTTCATATAAATACATGAACTCCGGACCAGGAAGTATTTCTGGAATCTTTGTTCATGATAAGCATGCTGATAATAAAGATTTACATCGATTTGCAGGATGGTGGGGAAATGATCCAGAGAACCGTTTTAAGATGGAGAAAGGATTTATTCCAGCTAAAGGAGCGCCGGCATGGCAATTAAGTAATGCTCCTGTTTTTGCAATGGCAGCTCATAAGGCATCGTTAGATGTATTTATGGAGGCTGGTTTAGACAATCTTATTGCTAAGTCTAAAAAGCTAACCGGTTATTTAGAATTTATAATCAACGACATAGGAAGTAGAGTAGAAGGGGTTGATTTTGAAATCATTTCTAGTACTGATTCTGATAAAAGAGGATGTCAGCTTTCTGTTTTATGTCACGGTCAAGGACGTAAGTTGTTTGATAACTTAATGGAAAGAGGAGTGATAACAGATTGGAGAGAACCTAATGTTATTAGAATGGCTCCAGTTCCTTTGTATAACAACTTTGAAGATATTTATAGATTCGGTCAGAAGTTAGAAGATTCTTTGGTCTAAGGTTTATTTACAGTCTTACAATATTTTATAATCCCTGGTCTTTAGACTAGGGATTTTTTATTTAAACCAACTTTCCACTATTCTGTTATTATAGTATGGGCAAATTTTTAATTATCGGAGGTTCTAGTGGAATAGGAAAATCACTTTCGGAAATACTTTTGGATCAAGGTCATGAGGTATTTGCAACTTACAAGTCAACCAATACGGATTGGATAGAAGGAGTTAGCTATCATTATTTTGATGTTTTAGAAGATAATAAAGTAGATTTTATAGAAGGAGAATTAGACGGTGTAGTTTATTGTCCTGGTAGTATTCCGCTGAAACCTTTTAGGAGATTAGAAAAGGATGATCTGGTAAATGATTTCAACTTACATGTTACTGGTGCTGTTAATGTCATTCAGCAAGTATTAACGAACCTAAAGAAATCGTCAAATGCAAGTATTGTTTTAATTTCTTCTGTTGCTGGTGATGTTGGCTTTAATTTCCATAGTCAAATCAGTATTTGTAAAGGAGCGATTAACGGATTAGTAAAAGCACTTTCAGCGGAGTTAGCTCCAAAAATTAGAGTGAATGCTGTAGCTCCTTCGCTGACTAATACCTCAATGACACAATCACTATTAAACACTGAGGAAAAAGTGAAAGTAAATGGTGATAGGCATCCATTAAAAAGAGTAGGTAGTTCAAAGGATATAGCCTACGCAATTGACATGCTTTTAAGTGACAAGTCTTCATGGATTACAGGACAAATAATTAATGTAGATGGCGGTATCGGTGCAATTAAGTAAACTCAATGCTATTGAGGTAGATAGAATTATTGAAATGGCATGGGAAGACAGAACACCTTTTGAAGCTATTCTATTTCAGTTTGATCTTGCTGAGAAAGATGTAATTTCTTTAATGAGAAGAGAGTTAAAATCATCTAGTTTCAAAAACTGGAGGAAAAGAGTAAACTCTGGAGTTAGTCAAAAACATTTAAATAAAAGATCTAGTCAAATAAATAGATTCAAGTGCTCTAGACAAAGGAGTATTTCGAATAATAAAATTAGTAAGCGTTGATTGAAATAAGCACGAAAGAGGACATTATAGCAAAGCTTGAATCTTTTGATGTATTGGAATATGGAAGATCAAGAAATTTCCTAGATGGCAATGTTTCTCAGATTTCACCTTTTATTTCGAGAGGCTTAATTTCATCAAAAGAAATATTTGATATAATTCTTAAGAAATGGACGTTTAAGGAGTCCGAGAGATTTCTTCAGCAAGTCTTATGGAGAGAGTATTTTTATAGAGTTTGGGAAGATGTTAAGGATGATATCTTTACCGATTTAAAGAAAAGTCAAATAGATTGTAAATACTTTAGTATTCCTGACAGTGTTTTAGGAGCATCTACTGGAATTGAGGTTGTCGATGATGCGATTAAAGAATTGTACAAAGAAGGATATTGTCATAATCATAATCGCTTATATATAGCCTCTTTAGTTTCTAATATTGGTAAATATCATTGGTTATTTCCAGCAAAGTGGATGTATTATCACTTGTTAGATGGAGATATAGCAAGTAATATGTTGAGTTGGCAATGGGTGGTAGGAACTCGATCGGTAAAAAAGTATTTTGCGAATCAAGAAAACATTAATCACTTTTCTGGAACTAATCAACAAGATACATTTTTGGATAAGGAGTATGAAGATTTGCTCAGTCAAAGTGAGCCTTTAATACTTAAAGAACACTACCTATTTGAATTGAAAACTATTCTTCCAGAAATTGACGGTACTTATTTTCGTGATCAAGAAAAAGTGATTGTCCACAATTCATATACATTAAATCCAGAAATATTAAAAGAAGAACAAGGGGTTAAACACTTATTACTACTAGAGCCTGATCATTATAAAAAGTATCCAGTCTCTTCCAAAGTATTAGATTTCACGATAGCTCTTGCAAAGAATGAATTCAATGAAATTCTTATTCAAGTGGATAATTATTCGAATCTAAAACAAGTATATCCTAATACTGAGTTTCATTATGAAGAACATATAACTACTGAACATTACGAAGGTATCAGGCATCAAAAGAATATGATTAGTGAACCTAATGCACCTTTAAGCTCTTTCTATAAATTCTGGAATTATCATTTAAAGATTTGGAAAAACAAAAGTTAAATGTTGTTTGGTTAAAGAGAGATCTAAGGAGCCAGGATCACTTACCTTTTTTTCTTGCGGAGAAAGAAGAGTCACCGTTTATTGCCTTATATCTATATGAGCCTGATTTGATGATTTCAGCTGATAATTCTCAAAGACACTGGCGCTTTTGTTATCAATCAGTTATTGATTTGAATCAATCTTTTTCTAAAACAAATAAGAAGGTTGAAGTAATGTTTGCTACTGCAAGAGATGCTTTTTCTTATTTACTAGAATCCTATGATTTAAAAAAAGTTTTTTCCTATCAAGAGTCAGGAACTGAAAGAACTTGGCTAAGAGATCTTAAATTGAATCAGTTATTTCTTAGTAAAAATGTAAAATGGGTAGAGTGTCAACGAGATGGAGTTCAGCGAGGAAGAAAAGATCGAAAAGATTGGGACAAGCATTGGTACATTCATGCTAATCTTAAAATAATTAATAACACTTTTAATCATCTTAGGTCAATTGATGATCATCCTTTTCATTTAAGTAAAGATTTGTATACGAAATTAGAAGATACTGATTTGAAAATTCAACCTGGAGGAGAAACAAAGGCATGGAAGTATCTGAAAAGTTTTGTTCAAGAAAGAGGGTTTTCTTACCACTATAATATAAGTAAACCTGAAAAAAGCAGAAAAGCTAGTGGCAGAATATCACCATACATGGCTTGGGGAAATTTAAGTTCGAGACAGGTTTATCAATATGTTGTTAATTCAGAGAATTATACATTTCATAAAAAAGCTTTTAACGGCATGTTGGGACGTCTTAAGTGGAGATGTCATTTTACTCAAAAATTTGAAATGCAAACAGATTATGAATATCAGTGTCTGAACTTGGCTTATGAAGCATTAGAGTGGTCTACTAACAATGATGTTTTGAAAAAGTGGAAAGAAGGAAATACTGGTATTCCAATGGTTGATGCGGCTATGAGATGTTTACATCAAACAGGTTGGGTGAATTTTCGATTACGGGCTATGTTGGTTTCTTTTTTATGTCATCACCTCAATCATGATTGGAGAAAGGGAGTTTATCACCTAGCTAAATTATTTATTGATTATGACCCGGGGATACATTACCCACAATTTCAAATGCAGGCAAGCGTAACAGGTATAAATACAATTAGAATTTATAATCCAGTTAAGCTTGGCTTAGATCATGATAAAGATGCTGTTTTTATTAAGAAATGGTTGCCCGAATTGAAGGGATTAGATTCAAAGTTGGTTCATGAGCCATGGAAACTTACAGGTATGGAGCAGCTATTATATGGTTTTGAATTAGGTAAACAATACCCAATTCCAATGGTTGATATTGAAGAGTCTGCTCGGCAAGCAAGAGATAGACTTTTCTCTTTTAAGAAAAATACTACAGTAAAAGAATATAAAGATATTATACTAAATAGACATACTAGAAAATGAGATGGACTAGAGAAGATATAGAGAGTTTGGATCGAAAAAAGAGATTAAACCTTATTAACTCGATTACAGGTATTAAACCAGCAAACCTGGTTGGCACGAAGGATGGGGAGTTTTCTAATCTGGCTATTATTAGTTCTGTAGTGCACCTAAGCTCTAACCCTGCCTTAATTGGCTTTATTATGAGACCTTCTACGGTCGAAAGAAATACTCTTGATAACATTAAGAATAATAGAGAATATACGATCAATCATGTTGCCTCTGGTTTTCAAAAGAAGGCTCATTATACATCTGTTAAACTTCCAAAAGAACATTCAGAATTTAAAGAGTGTGGACTAACGGAAGAGTATATTAATGAGTTTCAAGCTCCTTTTGTGAGAGAAAGTAAAATAAAAATGGGTTTGTCTTTAGAGGAAATTATTCCAATTAGATCAAGTCAAACTTCGATGATTGTTGGAAGGGTTGAATTTTTGGAGGTTGAAAAAGAATGTTTGAATGAATTGTATTATGTGGATCTTGAGAAGTCAGACACAGTTGGTATATCTGGTTTAAACTCTTATTATACCCTAAAGAAATCAGCTTCTTATCCATATGTGAGATTAACTGAGTTTCCTCCAGAAAATTGGGATAACTAATGGCAATCCATACAGTTCAAATAATATATCCACATCAGTTATTTCGTCCTGAGTATATAGATAAAGAAATACCAGTTTATATTATTGAAGAACAGTTGTTTTTTAAGCAATTTAAATTTCACAAACAAAAGATAGCATTTCATATCGCTACAATGTCAGCATATAGAGATGATTTAGTTAGTAAGGGGTTTCATGTAAATTATGTTGATTCAAATACAGAAGAGTCAGATACCAATCAATTGTTGTCTGTTCTAAAAAGGAAAGGAGTAGAAATGATTAAGCTTTTTCCCGTAACTGATGATTGGTTAATGAGAAGGTTAAACCGGTCTGGATTAACAATTGAGTATCTTAATAATCCTCAGTTTTTACTTCAATCGTCTGACATAAAATACTTCTTTCAGTCAAGTAGAAAGAAATATCTCCATGCTCAGTTTTATCAGAAGATGAGAAAACGAGAAAATATCCTATTAGAAAATGGCCAACCAAAAGGAGGAAAGTGGAGTTTTGATGAAGATAATAGAAAGAAATATAAAAAAGGAGAACAGGTTCCTTTTATAAACTTCCCACCTATTAATGATTATTGGAAGCAATCTATTACAAGAGTTGAGAAAGAGTTTCCGGATAACTATGGTCATTTAAGTCAAGTGGTAAATTACCCTGTAACTAGGAGTGAAGCTGTTTTGTGGCTAGAACAATTTTTTGAAATTCGTTTTCATCAATTTGGAAAGTACGAAGATGCTATACTTCGTTCTGGTGTATTCAATCATCATAGTGTATTAAGTTTATTAATTAACAATGGATTGCTTGAGCCAAAACAAGTAATTAAAAAGTCATTAATTTATGCTAAACAGAATTGTGTTCCAATAAATTCCTTAGAAGGATTTATAAGACAGATAATTGGATGGAGAGAGTTTGTAAGAGGGATTTATGAAGTTCATGGAAGAAAGCAGAGAAGTACAAACTTTCTTAATCTTGATAATAAGCTACCAAATTCATTTTATTCTGGAACAACAGGGATTAAGCCAATTGATGAAACTATTCAGAAAGTTCTCAATAATGCGTATTGTCATCATATTGAACGATTGATGGTGTTAGGGAACTTTATGTTGCTGTGCGAAGTTCATCCTGATGAGGTTTATCAATGGTTTATGGAGTTATTTATAGATGCTTATGATTGGGTGATGGTACCTAATGTTTATGGGATGAGTCAGTTTGCAGATGGAGGTCTATTTGCTACCAAACCATATATCTGTTCATCAAGCTATATCATTAAAATGTCTGACTATCAAAAAGGCGACTGGTCAGATATTTGGGATGCTTTATATTGGAGGTTTGTAAACAAGTATTCAAATCTATTTGAAAAGAATCCTAGATCAAAACTCATATTGAATAATTGGAATAATAAGACTTATAAGCAAAAAGAGGTTTTAATTAATACAGCTGAAAAATGGCTAAAAGAGACTGGATTTTAACCTAGGGAAGGCCATATTTCCATATCAGATCTATATTATAATAAAGCTTTTGTTTTTTTCCTTTAACGTTAATGATGTATTCTGAATAGTAAACTTTGTCTATTAATTTTTCTTTCGCTTTGATTACAAAATATCGATTATGTGCATTAATTACATCGATATCTTTTCTCGAAGTAACAATGTAAGCTGTTGCAGGAGTTTTTCCGTCACCTGAACTTAATACCGTTTCTTTTATTTGTCTCATTTGAAAACTACTCATATTAGCTGCAGTAGTATCTCTTTCTTTTCTTAATGCGAATGATTTTTCCAATAGAGCCATCATGCTTGTAGGACGAGTCTTTAGAATGGTATCAGCTAATTCTATTGCTTCTTTGTACTGATTAATATTGTTTAGATTATGAACATCATTCTCAAGTGACATCGTTTTGTATGGTCCATAACCAGGATCTAAAGCTGCTCCATAGTATAAAACAGTTCTTTGTTTTAAGCTTAAAGAATCTCCTTCATCAAACTTTTCCAATAAGTTACCATAATCATAATTCCAATATCCATTGTTCATTAGGGTATCAATACCGAGTAATGTTAAACCATTCATCTCGTATAAAGGATATTCATCCTGAGCATTAAGCAAGGATGAAAACAATATCAAAATATATAATAGCTTTTTCATGATTGGAAGTTAGCAAAAACAAGTCCATAAAAAAAGGCGATCCGAAGACCGCCTTTTCTATAAAATTAGATAAGTTTATTTTACTGAGTCAACCACAGCTTTAAAAGCCTCTGGGTGGTTACAAGCTAAATCAGCAAGAACTTTTCTGTTCAATTTGATATCTTTCTTGTTAACTAATCCCATGAATTGAGAATAAGACATTCCGTACTCTCTAGCACCCGCGTTAATACGAGTAATCCATAGAGCTCTGAAAGTTCTCTTCTTTTGTCTTCTATCTCTGTAAGCATACTGTAAACCTTTTTCTACAGCATTCTTAGATACAGTCCAAACATTTTTTCTTCTACCAAAGTATCCTTTGGCTTGCTTCATTACTTTTTTACGTCTCGCTCTTGCAGCTACGACATTTACCGATCTTGGCATAATTCTTTGGTTTTTTGATAGTTAGCGTCTCAAATACATGAGCTCTTTTGGGGCTAATTACCCGGTTAAACAACTAACCTGATTAATAAAATTACTTACCTATTGTAAGCATTACTTTAACATTCCCTTCATCAGCTGTATGAACTAATCCAGCTTTTGTTAGGTTACGCTTTTGCTTTGTCTCTTTCTTTGTTAAGATGTGACTTTTGAAAGCGTGCTTTCTTTTGATCTTCCCAGTACCAGTTAATTTGAATCTCTTCTTGGCACTGCCTTTTGTTTTCATTTTTGGCATAACTCCTATTTAAACTTTAACTAATTTACTTTTTCACTTTTGGAGCGATGAACATTGTCATCCTTTTACCTTCTAACTTAGGTAGTTGCTCCACTTTTCCGTATTCCTCTAATTCCTGAGCAAATTTCAATAGTAAAATCTCCCCACGATCTTTAAATACGATAGACCTTCCTTTAAAGAAAACGTATGCTTTCAATTTAGAACCGTCTTGTAAGAATTTGATGGCATGCTTTAGTTTAAATTCTAAATCATGCTCCTCTGTGTTAGGACCGAAACGGATTTCCTTAATGACAACTTTTTGAGCCTTGTTCTTAATCTCTTTTTGCTTCTTCTTCTGATCGTAAAGAAACTTTTTATAGTCTATTACTTTACAAACAGGTGGGTCAGCCTTTGGAGAGATTTCAACCAAATCCAAATCTTGTTCTTTAGCAATTTTCTTTGCATCGTCTAAAGAATAGACATCAACATCAACATTGTCCCCAACCAATCTTACTTTGGTAGCGCGGATATGTTCGTTAATCTTATGCGGATTCTCTGGTCTTCTAGGTGGCCTTTTATTTCCTCTTCTTCTTGGATTCATTAATTATTGTTGTCGTTTAAATCTTTTTTTATCTCGTTGTTAATCAAATTCGCAAATTCTTCAACTGAAAAAGTACCAATATCACCTTCTCCTTGCTTTCGCACGGCAACAGTGTTATTGCTTAACTCTTTCTCACCAATGACTAGTAAATACGGGACTTTCTTCATTTCGTTATCACGAATCTTCTTTCCAATCGTCTCGTTTCTGTCATCAACGAATCCGCGAATTTCGTAATTATTCAGGACATTTAAAAGTTTTTGGCACTCATCGTTGTAGTTTTCAGACAATGGAAGGATTGCAACCTGGTCTGGAGTTAACCATAAAGGGAACTTTCCAGCGCAATGTTCAATCAATACAGCGGTGAACCTTTCTAATGATCCAAAAGGTGCTCTATGTATCATTACTGGTCTGTGTTTTTGGCTATCAGATCCAGTATACTCTAGTTCGAAACGTTCTGGTAAGTTGTAATCAACTTGGATAGTACCCAATTGCCAACTTCTACCAATTGCATCTTTAACCATGAAGTCAAGCTTTGGTCCGTAGAACGCAGCTTCACCATATTCTGTGATTGTATTTAATCCTTTCTCTAGGGTAGTATCAATAATTGCTTGCTCAGCTAACTCCCATTGAGCTTCATCTCCTAGATACTTAGAACGATCTTCTTTATCTCTTAAAGAGATTTGTGCAGTATATTCAGTAAATCCTAATGCTTTAAATACATATAAAACAAGGTCAATTACCTTAGAGAATTCTTCTTTAACCTGATCTGGTCGACAAAATAGATGGGCATCATCTTGAGTAAATCCTCTTACTCTAGTTAAACCATGAAGTTCTCCAGATTGCTCGTATCTATAAACGGTTCCAAATTCAGCATACCTTACTGGTAAATCTTTATATGATCTTGGTTTAGATTTGTAAATTTCACAGTGATGCGGACAGTTCATTGGTTTTAATAAGAACTCTTCACCTTCCGCAGGAGTGCTAATCGGTTGAAAAGAATCTGCTCCATATTTCTGATAGTGACCAGAACAAACATATAGTTCTTTGTTTCCAATATGAGGAGTAATTACTGGCTCGTAACCAGCTGCCATTTGAGCTTTCTTCAAAAAGTTCTCCAAACGCTCTCTTAACATAGCACCTTTAGGTAACCATAACGGAAGACCTTGACCTACTTTTTGAGAGAAAGTAAATAGCTCTAACTCTTTACCTAGTTTTCTATGATCTCTCTTCTTTGCTTCTTCAAGCATAACCATATACTCATCCAATTCTTTCTTTTTAGGGAAAGTGATACCGTATAATCGAGTTAATTGCTTGTTCTTTTCATCTCCCTTCCAATAGGCTCCGGCAACATTTAAGATTTTAATCGCCTTAATATGTCCGGTATGAGGGATATGTGGTCCTCGACATAAATCAGTAAACTCTCCTTGCGTATAGAATGTGATGTTACCATCTTCTAAACCTTCCAGTAAGTCTAATTTATATTCATCTCCTTTTTCAGTGAAGTACTTTGTTGCTTCAGCTTTAGGCATTTCTTTTCTAACGAACTCATTCTTTTGCTTCGCAAGTTCCTTCATCTTTTGCTCAATCTTCGCAAAGTCTTTTTCAGAAATAACTTGATCTTCACCTAAGTCGATATCATAATAGAAACCACCGTTTTTAGACGGAGGTCCAACCCAGAACTTAACGCCAGGATAAATCGCATCAATTGCTTCAGCCATAAGGTGAGCAGATGAATGCCAAAAAGTATCTTTACCATCAGCATCGTTCCAGGTGTGAAGCTTTACATCAGAGTCTTCAGTAATAGGTCTGCTTAGATCCCATACTTCTCCATTTACTTCAGCACTTAGCACGTTACGAGCTAAGCCTTCACTAATACTTAAGGCTACATCCATAGATGTTGCTCCAGATTCGTATTCTCTAACTGAACCGTCAGGTAAAGTAACTTTTATCATGTGTTAAAATTTGAAGGTGTAAAAATAAGAATTTGACTGATTGAAATCCCTATTAAAGCTTGGCTAATTCAAAGCCTTTGTGTTTTGCTAATTCTAAGGTCTTTTCTAAGGTGAAAATCATCTTTTCATAAGCCTTTTCACTATCGTGTAAGACCACAATATCTCCTGACTTAAGATTTCCTTTTATAGCATAAAAACACTGTTCCTTGGTTAGTGAAATATCCCAGTCTCCAGCTATTAAACTCCACATTATGATTTGATAATCTTTCTTTAAAGCTTTCAGCTGGCCTGATTTTATCTTTCCGTAAGGCGGACGAAATAAAGATGAGCTGATTAGTTTATCGGCTTTCTTAATATTGTTGATGTATTCTTCTTTTGATGTCTCAAAACCGTTTAAATGATTGTAGGTATGATTACCTACTGCATGACCTTCATCTAAAATTCTTTGAAAGGTTTCAGGGTGTTTGGCAACATTTTCACCGACACAAAAGAAGGTAGCTTTTGCATTAAACTCTTTTAAAAGATCAAGAACCTCACCTGTTATTTTAGGATGAGGTCCATCATCAAATGTTAAATAAACTTTATTCTCCTTCTTTGGTTTAGACCAAACACAAGAGGCATAAAATGCTTTTGCAAGAGCAGGAGTTTTAAAGCGATACATTTCTTAGTCTTCTAAAATTCTTCTTTGCTTAGAAATAGATTCTTTATGAATTAAGTTCAGCAACTCTTTAATAAAGTCATCAGAAAGGCCTAAAGCTCCAGACATCTTCAATCTTTTTTCAAGAATTTCTTCCCATCTATTTACTTGAAGTACCGTTACTTCGTTATCCTTTTTAAACTGACCAATTTGCTCGGCAACCTTCATTCTTTTAGAAAGAGTTTCTAAAATTTCGGTATCCATATGATCAATATCGCTTCTAAGATCAACCAGTTTATCTGCCATTAAAGAATTATCAAACTTCTCATGTCTAAAATGTAAATTGTCGATTAAAGAAATTAAATCATTAGGCTTTAATTGCTGAGCAGCATCACTTAAGGCTACATCAGGGTTTTCATGAGACTCAATCATTAATCCGTCCATAGCCAAATCAAGAGCCTTTTGAGATACCATTGGTATCAACTCTCTATTTCCACAAATATGTGAAGGATCACAAATGATTTCAATGTCTTTGATCAGTGTCTTTAACTCAATAGCTAATTCCCATTTAGGCTCATTTCTATATGCCGTTTCTTGGAATGAAGAAAATCCTCTATGAATAGCAGCGATCTTATTAATTCCTGAATTATATAATCTCTCAATTGCACCCCTCCATAATTGTACATCAGGATTAATTGGGTTTTTTACCATGACAGGAATGTCAACACCTCTTAATCTGTCAGCAATTGCTTGTACAGCAAAAGGGTTAACCGTTGTTCTCGCACCCAGCCATAGTACATCAACACCAGCTTTAAGGCATTCTTCGATATGCTCAGGGTTAGCAACTTCTGTGGAAATAGGTAAACCTGTTTCTTTTTTTGCTTGAACCAACCATTCTAAACCGACACTTCCAATTCCTTCGAAAGAATTCGGACGTGTTCTAGGTTTCCATATACCAGCACGTAACATGTTTACTTTATTGTTTGCTGCCAAAGCTTTACAAGTGTTAACCACTTGTTCCTCTGATTCTGCGCTACATGGACCCGAAACGATTAATTTATCGTTGATGTTAATTCCCCAGTCTTTTATTCCTTTTAATTCCATTATATAATTGGTCTCTCTGCTTGTTTGTATTCTCCTAGTATTGACAAGTTCACAACTTTTCTTAACAATTCATAGATGGACTTGTCATAATTTGCCCTATCATTCCAAGTTAGATCTATGTTAAAGAGATAGTCGTTCGGACTACCAATAACTGGTATAGATTGGATCATTGATAGGTTTATATCGTATTTAGAAAAAGTATTTAAAACTTCAGCAAGCCCTCCAGTTTTGTGTCCGATTTGAAAACTCAAGGTTGCTTTATTTGTTTTTTCAACCGTAACTGGTTCTTTACTTAGGATAAAGAAACGAGTGAAGTTTTGCTTATTTGTTTCAATCCTTTTCTCCAGAATTTCCAATCCATTAGCGTTAGCGGCAGCTTCGTTTGCAATTGCAGCTACATTTTTCAGCTTGTTTTCAGCAATTTCCTGTGCACATCCAGCCGTATCTTTTTTCTCCAACACTTCCGTGTCGTGAAGCGTGTTAAGGTATTGAGAACATTGGCGTATTGCGATAGGGTGGGATTGAACCGTTTCTAGGTCCTCAATTTTCGTTCCAGGAAGAGCCATAAGGTTCATCTGAATATGTAAGTATACTTCACCAGAGATTCTTAGCTTAAAATCTTTTAGTAAGAAGAAGTTTTGAAGTAAGCATCCAGCAATGCTATTTTCAATTGCCATGATTGCATGGTCTACTTGTTTAGCGTCAAGCATTTCACAAGTTTCTCTAAACGTAGAGCAGAATACAGTTTCAATGTCATCTCCAAAATGCTTTCTAGCAGCAATGTCGTGGAAACTATTCGCCATACCTTGGATAGCAACTTTCATAGTCTATTGTTTTGTTTCGAAGTCTAAGTAAAACGAGCTTTAGACGTTATTCGAAGTGAGTGGTTTCAAATTTACGTTCTTATTTAGAATAAATCTAAGTCAGAGATCTTAAAATACTAGTAAACACAGGTGTTTAGGACGATTATTTTTCTTAAATTTGCCCTTTGAAAAACACAGGTTTTAACAATAATAAGAGGCTGCCTAGTTGAAGTAAAGAGGTATTCGGAATAAGTCGAATCTTTTTAATTGGATTAGAGTATACGGTTTCTGCAAACAAAAACAGATATCATTTATGAACATTTATGACGACTATCTATTAGAGATTAAAGAGCGTAAGATGAATGGACTTCATCCTAAGCCAATTGAAGATGCTGCTTTAGTAGAGCAATTAATCGTTCAGATTAAAGATGCGAATAACGCGCATAGAAAAGAGTCTTTAGATTTCTTTATTTATAATACCCTTCCAGGAACAACAAGTGCAGCTGGAGCGAAAGCTAAGTTTTTGAAAGAAGTGATTTTAGGTGAAACACAATTAGAGGAAATCTCTGTTGCTTTTGCTTTTGAATTACTTTCTCACATGAAAGGAGGTCCTTCAATTGAAGTGCTTTTGGATTTAGCTTTAGGAAGTGATTTAGTAATTGCTACCGAGGCTGCTGATGTATTAAAGACACAAGTGTTCTTGTATGAAGCAGATACGGAGAGATTAGAGAATGCGATTAAAGCAGGAAACGATATCGCTAAAGAAATTGTAGAGAGTTATGCAAAGGCAGAATTCTTTACCAATTTACCAGAAGTTGATGAGGAGATTGAAGTAGTAGCTTTTGTTGCTGGTGTTGGTGATATTTCAACTGATTTATTATCTCCAGGTTCTGATGCTCACTCTAGATCTGATAGAGAATTACACGGTCAATGTTTATTCGAACACAATAAAGATCAACAAGAGGAATTAAAAGCAGTTCAAGCACAGCATCCTGATAAGAGAGTTATGCTTACAGCTGAGAAGGGAACAATGGGAGTTGGTTCGTCAAGAATGTCTGGTGTAAACAACGTTGCTTTATGGATTGGTAAGCAATTCAGCGAATACGTTCCGTTTATCAACTTCGCACCTGTTGTAGCAGGAACAAATGGAATTTCTCCAATTTTCTTAACTACAGTAGGAGTGACTGGTGGTATTGGTTTAGACCTTAAAAACTGGGTGACCAAGAAAGATGCTGACGGTAATACTGTAATGAATGAAGACGGTGAGCCAGTATTAGAAGAAGAGTATGAGGTGAAGACGGGAGATGTGTTCACAATCAATACAAAAGAGAAAATGCTTTACAAAGATGGTAAAGCAGTAAAAGATATTTCAGCAGCGTTTACTCCACAAAAAGTAGAGTTCATGAAGGCTGGAGGATCTTATGCCGTTGTATTCGGTAAGAAGCTTCAAACATTTGCTTGTAAAACATTAGGGGTGGATATTCCTGAGGTATATGCTAAAGCAAAAGAGATTTCTCACGAAGGACAAGGTTTAACAGCAGTTGAAAAGATTTTCAATAAGAACGCTGTAGGTAGCACTCCAGGAAAAACACTACATGCAGGTTCAGATGTTAGAGTTGAGGTAAATATTGTTGGATCTCAAGATACAACAGGACTGATGACTTCTCAAGAGTTAGAGATGATGGCTGCGACAGTTATTTCTCCGATTGTTGACGGAGCTTACCAATCTGGTTGTCACACAGCTTCTGTTTGGGATAAGAAAGCACAAGAGAATATTCCTAAGTTAATGAGCTTCATGAATAACTTCGGACTGATTACAGCACGTGATCCAGAAGGAGACTATCATGCAATGACAGATGTTATTCATAAAGTATTGAATGATTTAGCTGTGGATGATTGGTCAATCATTATCGGTGGAGATTCACATACAAGAATGTCTAAAGGTGTTGCTTTTGGAGCTGATTCAGGAACGGTTGCTTTAGCTTTGGCTACAGGAGAGGCTTCAATGCCAATCCCAGAATCAGTTAAGGTAACATTCAAAGGAAATATGGAGCACTTCATGGATTTCCGTGATGTTGTTCATGCTACTCAATCTCAAATGTTAAAGCAATTTGGAGGAGAAAATGTTTTCCAAGGAAGAATAATTGAAGTTCATATTGGAACTTTAACTTCTGATCAAGCTTTTACATTTACTGACTGGACAGCAGAAATGAAAGCAAAAGCTTCTGTTTGTGTTTCTGAAGATAAGACCTTAATTGAGTCTCTAGAGATCGCGAAAGGAAGAATTCAGATCATGATCGATAAAGGAATGGACAATGAAGGGAAAGTTCTTCAAGGTTTAATTGATATCGCTCAAAACAGAATCAATCAAATAACGTCTGGAGAGAAACCAGCTTTAAGACCTGATGATAATGCGAAGTATTATGCAGAGGTTGAAATTGACTTGGACAAAATAGCTGAGCCAATGATTGCTGATCCTGATGTTCACAATGAAGATGTTTCTAAGAGATATACGCACGACTGTATTAGACCATTATCTTTCTACGGAGGAGAGAAGAAAGTAGATCTTGGTTTTATTGGGTCTTGTATGGTTCACAAAGGGGATATGAAAATATTAGCTCAGATGCTAAAGAACATAGAATCTCAAAAAGGAAGCGTTGTATTTAATGCACCATTAGTAGTAGCTCCACCAACATATAATATTGTTGATGAGTTAAAGGCTGAAGGAGATTGGGATGTTTTAACTAAGTATGCTGGATTTGAATTTAACGATGCTGATCCAAAGAATGCTGCTCGTAAAGAGTATGAGAATATTTTATACCTAGAGCGTCCAGGTTGTAACTTATGTATGGGTAACCAAGAAAAAGCTGCACCAGGTGATACAGTAATGGCTACATCAACTCGTTTATTCCAAGGAAGAGTTGTTAAGGATTCAGAAGAGAAAAAAGGGGAGTCTTTATTGTCTTCAACTCCGGTAGTAGTTCTTTCAACAATCTTAGGTAGAACTCCAACGATTGAAGAGTATAAAATGGCAGTTGACGGAATTACTTTAACTAGTTTCGAACCACCTAAGTCAGAAATGTACGCTTAGTATTATCAAGTAAAAGATTGGACTGAAGAGTCTATAAAATAGAAAGAGCTGTTGTGAAACAGCTCTTTTTTTTGGGGATATTTAAATGTGGATTACCTACCGGCAAACATCAAGTTTACAATGTCTTCACCCGTAAAGTGACCGAGTACTTGAACCATCACGAATAGTAATATAAAGAAAACAGAGGTCCCTGAAATCATAAAGAAGCCTTGAGCTGCATATCTCCCTAGAGCTTTGTAAAACACAGTTCGTATCAGAATTCACTTATTATAATGTTCAGCAAAAGGATACCTTATTTACATAAGAATTCGATAAAAAATAAAGAAAAGCGTAAATCCACTTAGAACAGCTATTCCGATATAGGATAATATTTTCAGCCAAGTTTTAGGTTCATGTTCCTTACCAACATATTTCTTGCCTACTAATTTGAAGTTTACAATTGCGATGATCGGAGCGATTATAAAGGATATGATCATTGCCAGATCCACAAGGTCTTTTAGTTTGTGAGTGAATTGGTTAACAATAAAATAGGATATAATAATCAAGGTGATTAAAGTGATAGAGTAGTTTCTGTTATTTTCTTTTTTCTCTGTGATTAATGAGAAGCACTTTGACATAGACCTAGCGTAACCATCAAATACTGCAATGGCAGTACCAAACATTATGCTGAAGGAAGCAATTGCTATTAAGTAAAAACTCCAAGATCCCATTGCTGATGTATACATTTCAACGACTTTTCCTGCAAACAAGTGAGCTGCATCTGGTAAGGTTTTTCCTGAACCAAACATTAAATAAGCTCCCAGGGTAATAAAACAAAGAGAAAGAATAGCTGAAACAATATAACCGAAATTGAAATCTGCTAATGTTTCTTTTAAGCTTGGCTTGTAGTCAGTTTCTTTTATCCTTTCAACGGTCCAGATAGAATTCCAAGTAGATAAGTCTACAGCAGTGGGCATCCATCCCATTAAAGCAATAATAAAAGGAAGATTATCCATCTCCCATAAAACAGGTTCGATAAACCCTGTATGTGGTTCAACAGGACCATTAATTAAAGTTAGGACAAAAGCGATAAGGGTAGAGAAGAGTAAAGCTATACCTATAATCTTGATCATTTTATCTAAGACCTTGTATTTACCGATAAGCAACACAAGTGTACAGGCAGCGAAAAGAATGAGAATGATTTGATTGGAACTTAGGCCAAATCGAGTCGATAGTCCAAATAGATTGTCAAGAAATCCCGCCGTTACAAAGCCAACAGCAGCAGTTACAAAGAACATGGATAAAGCTGTAATTAGCATGTATACATAAAGCATCCATTTTCCTATTCTTCTATAACCATCGATCAGAGAAGTTCCAGTTGCATTAGCATATCGAGATCCGTATTCGAAGAAAGGGTATTTAATTAGGTTTGTGATCATTACTAAACCAACTAAACCAAAACCAAATTTAGCTCCAGCTCTAGTGGATTGTACTAAGTGTGAAACACCAATTGCTGTTGATGCAAATAAGATTCCGGGTCCTAATGTTTTAAGAAAGTTTTTAAGCTTCATAATGCGAAAATACTTAATCAAGTAATTAGAACGGATGTGAATGAAAAAACGCGACCATTATAGCCGTATTTAAATGAATATTGGAAGTAGGTATTTAAAGAACCTCTGAAATTTCAGATTCGTCAGCCATCTTCATAGAGTTAAATTCAGTAAGTAATTCACTCATGATTTCTTTAGAGTTCTTTTCTTCTTTTTTGAATTCCTTTTTGTCTTTTACTTTTAAGTTGTCTTCTTCAAAACGATAAAGTTTCCATTCCCCATTATTAAACTCTAACGAAGATGAGTTTTCAACCCAATCACCAGAATTAAGGTAAGTTACCTTGCCATGGCTGTTTTCAATTTCTCTTATAATAGGTTGGTGAATGTGTCCGCAAACAACATAGTCATATCCATTGTCAATAGCAATATCCGCAGCAACTTGCTCGAATCTATTGATGAATTTAACAGCTCCTTTTACACCGTTTTTTATTCTTTTTGAAATGGATATCTTCTCACGCCCCATCTTTTCCGACATCCAGTTAACAGCGCTATTGATAAGTATTAAAAGATCATAACCTTTACCACCTATTTTAGCCAACCATTTAGAATGTTGAATGGTCACATCAAAAACATCTCCGTGGAAAAACCATGCCTTTTTACCGTTCAAGTTTAAAACAACTTTATTGGCAATTTTAAAGTTTAATATTTTGAAGCCAAGAAATTTACGGAACATCTCATCGTGGTTACCTGCTAGGTAATAGATCTTTTTGTTTTGAGTGATCATTTTCAAAATCTCTCTAACAACAGACATGTGTGCTTTAGGCCAGTAGCTTTTACTGAATTGCCAAATATCAATGATATCACCGTTCAGAATCAAAATTTCTGGATCAATACTTTTCAAATAAGCAAGTACTTCCTTTGCTTGACAACCAAAGGTTCCTAAGTGAATGTCACTTAGAACGGCAATTTCAACTTTCCTTTTTTCAACTACTTCACTCACAATTATTGAGTCTTAAGTTCTCCTAACAAGGTACATCCGTATGTACCAACTCTATCAAATTTATGCTGTTTGTTTACTTCAGCAGCATGCTTGTTGAAGTCAACAGTTTCTGTAACATAGCTCGGTAGAAAGTCAATCTCAGCAGCAGCACTTCTCAACAGATATTTTGCATTTGGTGCACTGTTTTTAAGTATAAGTTCCCATTCTTCATCCAATAAGTCAGGACGATTATTAGCCATCCAGTCTTGATGATCTAATAAAATAAAATGAGTGTAATCACCAGGGTTTTCTTTTAGGAACTCAGCAATTGAAGTGGTATGCGTTTTAATTTTGTGAGTGTTTTTAATAAACTCAAAATTATCTTCTTTAAGGTAATTCGGAGAACATTCTTTAGTGTATGAACCTGTGATGTATAATCTCCAGAAATAATTATCGAAAATTGGAAGTTCTGTGAAAATATGCTTTAGGTTGTCTTGAATAAAACCTGCCATTCCATTTGGATAACGACTGGCTATTAATTCTCTCTGAGCATCAGGAACTCCAAGTAAGTTCATGGTCATTTGTCTGTTAACCATCCATTTTACAAAGTTCCCCATGATCTTTGGTTCTAAGTCTGTGTAAACAGCTCTTTGCTCTTCTAAAGATTTGCATTCTAGCAATGCTAGAGCAAGTTTTCTAGCCTTAGGTTTAGAAGATAAATACTTGTTAAATAGCCAAGCAAAACTTCCAGATGTTCCTCTAAAGTAGAATGACTTTTTATTTGATTCAGCTTCAAAATGATGTATGGCTTTATCCCAAAATGAAATCGCATCTTTTGATAAATGCTTTCTTAGTTGGTTGCAATAAATTTCAAAAACGTCTTCTTTTTTTCCGCTACCAAATAAATCAAACAAAAGCTCAAAATCGCCCTTAGCGAATAAAGCTAGTTTTAATTCTAAAACAGCATTTTGTCTGAAGTTTAAGTCTATACAATCAATACTAGCTACATTATCTAAAGTATAATCAAGTGCATTACACCCAGCGCTAGTGATCATTACGATTTTACTGTTTTGGTCTAAGTCAAGAATCCTTCTGTCGATACGAGGATCTTCCCAGCAAGTATTATAGATTAAATTGTTCGAGTGTACTGAAGTGAAAATTTTGTCTTTCGTCTTTTGTAATAATGTGCTCATTCGGTCTATTCAAGTTAAAATTCAAGCGCAAATTAACGCGTAAATATGATGGAGTAAAGATGTTAATAGTTTGATAACGAAATGGTAAGTAATAACGTTCATTAAGAGGTGGTATTTGAAGGGAAAGTAAACTTTGTGTTAACTAAAATGGAATTAATATTGAGTTTAAATAGAAAAGATATGTTTATAAGATGATTGCCAAGAAATACACTTCTGAAAACATAGATACATTAGACTGGAATGATGTTCCTAACGGTCTGAAATTAAAATCATTTTACTTACCTGTGATTAAATCAGGGTCAAGGGTTTATGTAGAGAATTCTGCAAATCAAGTAGATTTAATAAGGATTAATAATTTCCTGATTCCTGTTTCAATTGGGAGTAAAATGAGGCTTCCAAACTTTTCATATGTATACTCTTTTGATTCTCAATATTTCAAGTATTCAAGAGAAGAAGTTTTAAAGTCGCCTGATTACTCAAAATCTGAAAAATGGTTGGCTAAATATGGTATTCCAGTTTCATCAGGATTACATCGCTCTTTAAAAGGAAGAGATATGGTTTTTGTGAATGGTTTAGGTTTATCGACAGGATTGTATCCTGACTTGTCAGCTAATGATTGGAAAATGTTGATCAGCTTTTTGAGAAAATCATATCCTGATAAAGCTATAATTTATAGAGGAGTTAATGATTGTACGGATTCTTTAGCGATAAATTTATTCGAATTCAATGGAATGAAAGCTGTGGCGAGTAGAAGACTGTTGATGATGGATCCTAAAGCAGAAAAATACAAGAAGAAGAGACCTTTTCAGCAAGACAAGAAGAGATGGGAAAAACAAGAGAAGCTGTATTGGGATGTTCCAGAAACAGTAGGTAAAAAAGATGCAGGAGTAGTTTTAGATTATTACAGAGAGTTGTATCTAAATAAATACAGCAAATTGAATCCGAATTATACAATGGATTTCGTGCAGAAAGCTCATGAAGCAGGAGTTTTGAAATTCATGTTTTTGAGGAAGATTGAGAATGAAGAAATTGTGGGAGTTCAAGCTGTAATGGCGAATCATAAAACCATTACGACTCCATTTATAGGTTATCAATTAGATGCACCGAAAGACGAAAGGTATTATCCCTTTATGAATCATAAACTGATGGAATTGAGTATTGAAAATGAATTAATCTTCAACATGAGTTCCGGTGCTGATAAGTTTAAAGAACAAAGGGGAGGAGAACAGTTTGTAGAATATCATTACGTAGATTCTGATCACTTAACTCTGGTTAAGCGAAAGAATTGGGAAATGATTCACTTGATTTCGGATAAGTTTGCAAAGTCAAAATTTCAAAATCAAGGAGCTGCTTTAAACTAGCTTTTAGCCACTAAATTATAGGTGATTGCTTTAGCTTTAGATGCAAATAAAGGCTTCAGCATTTTCCAGGTCTGATTAAAATATTCGGAGTTACGATAGTCACTCAAAGCTTCTTCCGAATCCCAAAGACTTATTGTAGAGTAGCCATATTCAACATCTGGGTGCTTTACTAGTTCAACACGTTGACATCCCTCAACATTGTTTAGAGAGGGATTTCTTTCCGTGAATATATTTTCGAATGCTTTTAGGTTCTCTTTATTTATTTCTAAGTCTACCTTTCTTATAATCATGTTTCGAATTTAATATTAAATTCTAGCAATGAATAGTTTAGTTTCCGATGGAGGAATATTTAATAGATCAGCAATTTTAAGATTGGCAATTAGATACTGCTTATTTCCGATTGTACCTATTTCAGTTTCATTGCTAAGATGTAAATCTTGCAATTCAGTGGTGCTAGTAAATGAAATGTAACATCTGATAGTACCTTCATTGCTAAACAACTTATATGCTTTACCTGAGTTCAAGTTTTTAGCCAGCTTTTCATATGAATAACGGTAGCCTGAATGAGCAGCGTTCAAATCACTAACTACGGCAGAACCGGTTGGGTGAGATCCAGCGCCTTTTCCAATAAAGGTTTGTTGGTCTGAAAACTGACCGTTTACTTGTACAGCGTTAAATTCGTTTTCTACATGAAATAATTCATTATTTGAATCCACTAGTTGAGGTAAAACAAATGCCTTCACTTCTGAATCTTCCTCATAAACTTGCGCTATCAATTTAAATTTATGATTGAAGTTGTTAGCATAATTTAAATCATCGTTGGAAATATTTCTGATTCCGAGAGATAAGACATCCTTAGGGTCAAGTATAACTCCGAAGCCATGTGCAGCAAGAATACAAAGCTTATATTTTGCATCAAACCCATCTATATCTAAACTTGGGTCAGATTCAGCAAAACCTATTTCTTGTGCTTTCTTTAAAACAGTATTAAAAGATTCTCCTTCACTTCCCATTTTGGAAAGAATGTAGTTACTAGATCCATTAATGATTCCGGAAATACTTTTTAAGCGTTCGTTACCGTAATAATTTTCAAGGTTTCTAATGATAGGGATCCCTCCAGCTACAGCACCTTCATATAAAAAGCTTACTTGATTCTCAATATGAGTGTCGAAAAGAAGTTTGAAGTTTTCAGCAATCATCTTTTTATTGGCACTAATCACTGATTTCTTTTTAAGAAGTGCAGCAAGGCAATAAAGTAATGCGTTATCACTATCATCGATTAACTCTAGTAAATAATCATTTTTACTGTTAATCAATGATTCAATGTCATTGGTGAAATTGAAGTCTGCTGACCTATTCTCTAGATTTTTAACTCCAATGTTACCGAAGTAATAGTCTTTTTTATGTCTTGAATTAATAATATTAACTACTCCTTCACCTACACATCCATAACCAATCATTACAAGGTTTTCACCTTGAAGATTTCCTTCGGTTCTTTTGGTAGAAGGTTTAATGGAGTTTAATTCTAAAATTGAATCACTCATGGAAAATATAACTTTAATTAGCTCGATTGTTTGATAAATATAGAATAAAAAACTTCTTGAAAGGTTTTTGGAATGTTAATTTTCTGTTTCATTTAAGAAAAGGGATGGTAAATAGAAGATTCTTACTTTTAGTTTTATGATTAAAAATGATAAGAGGGTTGTAAAAGGTTGGCTGATGTTTGATTGGGCAAACTCTGTTTATCCCTTGGTGATTTTAAGTACCGTTTTTCCAGTCTATTATGCTAGTATCGCAGTTGAACAAGGAAAAGATATAGTTAGCCTATTCGGTGTGGAATGGGAAAACACTGTGCTATTGGACGTTATTCTATCCATATCTTATTTATTAGTGGCTTTTATGAACCCCGTATTATCTGGAATTGCAGATAGAACAGGAAACAAGAAGTTGTTTTTAAAAATATTCAACGGCATAGGTGTTATTGGGTGTATGAGTATGTTCTTCTTTATAGAAGGCAGAATATGGGTTGGTTTGCTAGGATCTTTTTTAGCTAGTATTGGTTACAGTGGGAGTTTGGTTTTTTACAATGCTTATCTACCGGAGATTGCGACTGAAGACAGGCAAGATGAAATTTCAGCAAAAGGTTTTTCTTATGGATACTTTGGCAGTGCGTTATTTTTAATAGCAGTTTTGGTAAGCACTTTTGTTTTTGGAGATACTGAGGAGTCAAAACATTTGATCTTTCGAATAACATTTTTAGTATTGGGATTATGGTGGCTTGGCTTCGCTGCTTATTCTTTTAAAAGACTTCCTGAGAACGTATATGAAAAATCTGAAACTTCGGATTGGCTGCGTAAGGGTTTAAAAGAGTTAAAAGGTGTCTTTAAGGACTTATCCAATCATCCTATTTTAAAAAAATACCTACTTGCTTTTTTTATGTTCTCCATTGCGGTGCAAACCATGATTTTAGTAGCAGCTTTTTTTGGTTCTAAGGAAATCGAATTTCCAGAGGGTTGGAAAGAAGTAGCTTTAATAGGAATTGTGCTAGTTATTCAATTTGTGGCTATTGCAGGAGCTAAAACCTTTGCTTGGGTTTCTAAAAAGTATGGAAATATTAATGGATTGCTCTTTGGTGTCATTTCCTATACTATAGCATGTATTTGGGCATTTTTCACCTATCATTTTATACCATTTATCTTTTTAGCCGCTTTAGTTGGTTTTGGAATGGGCGGAATCCAATCGTTGGCTAGGTCTACCTATTCTAAGTTTCTGCCAGAAACAGAAGATCATGCTAGCTATTTTAGTTTCTATGATTTTCTAGAGAAAATGTCTATTGTACTTGGTTTGTTGCTTTTTGGGGGATTAGAACAATTGACAGGCTCTCAGCGATATTCAGTTCTGTCATTGGTTGTTGTCTTTTTAATTGCAATTGTTTTGTTATTGAGACTAAGGAAACAATCTAAATAGATTTAAAAATTAGTTTATTTGCGATCGAATTAAAACCAAAAAAGACTATCCAACGGATAGTCTTTTTTTTGCTCTAAGGTATGTTTGATTAGTAAAGTTTTGGCTCTACTTCTTTCTCTTTAAATATGATACCATAGTTCTCTAATTCATTCAAAACAGGATTGTAAACCTCTGCAGTTGTAGGAATGTGAACACCTGGTGTTTTGATTGTACCGTTTAGGATTAACTTCGCTGCAATGGCAACTGGTAATCCAACGGTCTTAGCCATAGAAGTGTAAGTTTGATCATCTCCTAAAACAATTAAAGAAGATTGAACCTCTCTATGCTTACCAGTATTTTTATCGATAAAGTTGAATTTATGCCACATAGCAATCATATCCTTATCGTCTGGTTCTAAGCTAAGTTTCTCTTCTAAAATCTTTTGCATGATTTGAGCAGGAGTAGCGTTTTTAAGTTCCACTTTTTTATCAGAGAATATATCCAGCCAAACTAACTTATTCCATAACTCTTCATTATCCAAACTGATATTCAAGTAATGACGTAATTTAAGTTCAACAGAATCTGTTGGGTTGTATGGTAAAAACAAGTTGATGAATTCTCTGTAAGTTAAGTTTTCTGAGCTTTCAATAGTGTACGTGTCATCTAACACCCCTAATTGTACAAATGAATTCCAAGCTCTAGAATATCCTGGTCTTCTAAATGTTCCTCTAAAAATGGTTTTAATATCTCCTAAATTATAAATATCAATGTATTTCAATGAATCTCTGTTAGCATAACCTTCAAAGAAACCATATCCATCTATTTCAATTCGCTCCGTTCTTCTAAATAACTTGTTATAAGGAATGTACTTTGTTGTACCATTTTGTCTGAACATTGAAGCTCCTCCTTGTCCTGCTAAAACAACATTTCTAGGATTCCACGTGAATTTGTAATTCCAAGGGTTATTATCATATTCAGGAGCAATTAAACCACCAGTAAATGATTCAAATCCTTCTAGTTTATGTCCTTCAGATTTAATTTGATCAATAATCTTCATTGCAGATAAGTGATCTAAACCTGGATCAAGACCAATCTCATTCATGATGATTACGCCATTTTCTTTAGCTTCTTCGTTCAGTGCAGCCATTTCTTCAGAAACATATGATGCAGTCACCATATTCTTCTTTTGCTTTACACACTCTCTTGCAACTTCCATATGGAATCTTGCAGGAAGCATTGAAATAACTAAATCAGCTTTTTCAATTTCAGCATTTCTGCTAGCCTCATTAAATACATCAAATTCAATTCCTTGAGCATTTTTGTGTCCGTTAATTTTAGCTTCAACGGTTTTCACATCCATGTCCCCAATAGTGATGAACCAATTGTCCTTTTCACTATTCTCAAGCAAGTATTTGATTAAAGACGAAGCTGATCTTCCAGCTCCTATAACAAAAATGTTTTTCATAACGTTTTACTTAGTGCGACTGCATAATTAATAATAAAAAAAGAGAATTTTCAGCTGTATCGAATTGAGTTATTCACTTGTCAAATGTGAACTGTTAATAGCTTGAATTATAATTATATATGTTGAATGTTGATTTTGGCTAAGTTTGTTGAGGAGTGAATCAGTTGCTAGGACATATCGTTTGGGGTTTTTTACTGTTTTTTTTGTCGGTTGCTAACGGACAGGATAGCTTGTTTTTGGACTCCACTAAACTATTGAAGCCATATAAAAAAGTTGAGCTTGGTGGAAGTGCAAAGTTAAACTACTTCCAAGGTGATGTTGCGCATTCAGCTGTTCCTACTGGTGATTTTGTAAATAATTTGGGTTATTCTGTGTTTTTTAGAAAACCAGTCTCGAAATGTATAGGCATTGATTATCAGTTTTCATTGGGGAAAATGACAGTAGCAGATGGACCCGAGGCATTTCCAAATTTGAATTTTCAGACGAATTTATTAGCACATCAAGTAGGACTCTCTATCTCATTGAGGCAATTAATTTATAAAGACAATTACAATCCTTTGATCTATCCAAGTATTCATGTTGGTGCGGAGTTAATGACTTTTCAAAGCTTTGGAGATATTCAAGATGCTAATGGAAATACCTATCACTATTGGGATGATGGAACCATTAAAGATATTGCTCAAGGTTCAGCTAATGCAGATGCAGCTACTTTGTTGACGCGTGATTATACCTATGAAACTGATTTACGATTAATGGATAATGACCAAAGAGGGAAGTATTCTCAAATCACTTATGGTTTTCCGTTGACTTTTGCGCTTAAAGCAAGGCTCTATAAGCAATTGCACTTAACAGCTTTCGGAACGTATCATTTAATTCAATCAGATTTAATTGATGATGTTTCTTCGTTTGGACAAAATGCTCGAGAAGGAGATGCGTTAATGGATGATTATATTTCTTTCGGGGCCAGGTTGTCGTATGATTTTGGAGCTACAAGTGTTAAGGATAATGAGATTAAGCTGAAGAAGAAACTGGCTAAGAAAAGAAGAAAGGCTGCGAAAAAAGCCTTGAAGGATTCGAAAAAGGAAAAAGAAGAAAAAGCAAAAGATAAAGTAGAAGAGAAGCCAGATTTGACAACTGTCGAAGAGCCTGATCCAGTTGTTGAGGAAGAAGTAGAAACAGAAGAAGAGGTAGCTGTAGTTAACGATAGATCTGAAAGTGAAAGCAATACGGATACAAACTCTACTAACAGCAATAATACAAGCTCATCAACAGCAATAAATACAGAAAGTGGAGATTATATGGTTTTGATTGAATCATATAAAGGAGGTGTACCGGTGGATGAGATGAATAAACTCCTACAAGTAAAAGGAGTAAAGACAAAGAAAGACGCTAAAGGTGTATTGAATTTTGAAGCAGGAGGATTTTCTAAATCAAGTGCAGAAGCCATTCTTGGTCAGGTTAAAGGAAATGGATTTACCAGTGCTTATATATACACTGGTGCTCCAAAGGAAAGTAAAGGGAAGGAAATGTTGGGTTCAACGTTTGATTCGAATTCAACGACTTACGATAAACCAAATGATCAGCAGGTTGATATGAACGGCTTGGTTTTTAAAGTTCAAATTGCAGCCTATAAAAACGCAGTTGATGAATCGCGCTTTTCTTCGGTAAAAACGTTAACGAAAGAAAGGACAAATTCAGGAGTGGTTAGATACTTTGGTGGAGAGTATAAAGATTACAAGCAAGCTTTAAACCAGACCTCTGTTCTTGACGGAGCAGGATATAAAGGAGCCTTCGTTGTACCATATCGTGATGGTAAAAGAATTTCTTTAAATGATTTGGATCTAGGTCCTTCTAGGAAGTTAAACTCTTCATTTGATACTTCTCAAAAAGTTACTGAAGGAGATTTAGTATATCGAGTACAACTTGGTGTCTTTGAAAAGGAGGTCCCTTTTGAATTGTTAAGTGTTTACTTAAAGGTGAAAGGTTTAGATCAAACGGTTAATGAAAAAGGGTTTACCACTTATTTTGCTGGATCTTACGCGACTTATGCTGGAGCTAAACTAGCAAAGGAATCTGTTATCAGTTTAGGTATTGAAGGAGCCTTCTTAATAGCTCAATTCAAAGGAAAGTCTATTTCAGTTGGAGAAGCTTTAAAGTTGGAGAAGAACTAGAATCGCTGAGCAGCAATCAACTTTAAGTTCCCGAATCGATATATGTACCGTTGATTGAATATTTTCCCCAAGGTAACGGCATCATTTACAAAGGTTAATCCCAAATATTTCTTTTCTGAATTGTAGCCAAAAGCACCTCTCCATTGCATTCTCATAGAACCGTTTCCTTTAACCTGGTTTCTTTCTGCACTTTCAAAAACATGATCAGAAACTTGAATAGCTAAACTAGGAGTAGCGGAAAGAGTAAGGAACAATAAATTATCAAATACTTTAGTATATGCGTATCCCCCGGTTATTCCCATATTCAAAGAACTAATCGATTTTATACTGTTCATGCTTGGGATGAATTGCTCTAGCTCTTCATGCGACCAAGAACTGTCTGATATTGCGTTGTAAATCCCAAAGCGAACACCACCAATCCATGATCCTGCTGAAACCAATTGCCTTTCATTTTGTAAGAATGGAGCTCGAAAACTAAACTTCTTGTGGTTAAATACATAAATCACTCTTCCTCCCATGCTGAAAACAGTCATGTCTTTTCTAATCGGATAAGTACCGTTTACTCTTAAATCTTTATGATTCAGATAATAACCTTGATAAGTTTGAACGTGTAAATCAACGGTAAGTTTTTTCAAATAAAGATTGGTTTGAAAATCGAATCCTTCGGTTGTCCCTTTGGTATCGGTATCTGTATTCTTTAAAGGACTTATTAATCCTAAGTTTAGCCCTAACCATTTATAGTTAAAACCAAGACCAATTCTATAGTTTCCATTTCCCTTAAACTTGATTTGATAATCGTTTGCGGTGTTTTGTTCAACCAGTGTGTTGGTGGTGTTTTTGTTGAATAGCCTAAGCACCCATGAGTCTCTATAGGTTTCAATGTATGACGAGTCTCTCTGTTCTTGTCCGAACGAACAAAAGCTCAATAGAATGCCTATATGTAGAGTAAATATTTTCAATATTCTTTTTTATGTAAAAACGAGCCTTGAAAAGAATGTCAAATTTGAATTGTTTGCAAAGAAGTCTTCGTGTCAAAATTATTAATTTAGAGCCTTATGGCAAGCAACTCTTTTGGTAAAATATTCACACTGTCAAGTTTCGGTGAATCTCATGGTGTTGCCTTGGGGGGAGTAATTGATGGATGTCCTGCAGGAATAGCTATAGATATGGATGAAATCCATAGAGAAATGGCTAGACGAAAACCTGGTCAATCAGCAATTGTAACGCAAAGAAAAGAAGCAGATGAGGTAGAAATACTTTCTGGAATATTTGAAGGTGTTACAACTGGGATGCCAATCGGTTTTGTTATTCGTAACACTAATCAAAAAAGTAAAGATTATTCGCACATCAAAGATCAGTATAGACCATCACATGCAGATTATACATATCAGCAGAAGTTTGGTGCTAGGGATTATAGAGGTGGAGGGAGATCTTCGGCAAGAGAGACTGTAAGTCGTGTTTTTGCTGGAGCTATTGCAAAACAAATACTTGCTTCAAAAGGTATTACCGTTGAATCATATGTGAGTCAAGTTGGTGATGTTAAGCTTAGCCAAAGCTATGAGAACTTAGATTTGACCAAAATTGATAGCAATGATGTTAGGTGTCCGGATGAAGCTACAGCAGCTTTAATGGATCAAAAAATTAGAGCGATAAGAAAAGAGGGAGATACCATCGGAGGAATTGTTTCATGTGTAATGAAAGGTTTACCAGTTGGAATAGGATCTCCGGTGTTTGATAAATTCCATGCTGATTTAGCCAAAGCCATTATGAGTATCAATGCTTGTAAAGGATTTGATTACGGATCAGGATTTGAAGGAATAACAATGAAGGGTAGTGAGCATAACGATGCTTTTTATCAGGAAGAAGATAGAATTAGAACAAAGACTAATTATTCAGGAGGAGTTCAAGGTGGAATTACTAATGGTGAAGATGTTTATTTCAGAGCAGCTTTCAAGCCAGTGGCAACCATCATGAAAGGACAAGCTTCCATTGATAAAAACGGAAACGAAGTAACCGTTGAAGGGAAGGGAAGACATGATGCTTGTGTACTGCCAAGAGCAGTGCCTATTGTTGATGCAATGGCAGCGTTGGTAGCATTAGATCATTTATTATTAAATCAAACAAGCAAATTAAGCTAGATGAAGAAATTAGCATTACACTGGAAGATAATTATTGGATTAATCCTTGGAGTTGTTTGGGCTTATTTGAGTTCTAATTTTGGATGGGCTGATGTCACTCAAGATTGGCTAGCTCCATTTGGTACGATCTTCATTAACTTATTGAAGTTGATTGCTGTTCCTTTAGTAATGTTTTCAATTATTTCTGGGATTACCGGTCTTTCAGACATTTCTAAGTTAGGAAGAATGGGAGGTAGAACATTGATGATCTATCTGGTTACAACTGTTATGGCTGTGAGTCTTGGATTGGTTTTAGTTAATGTATTAAAACCAGGAGAAATACTTGAAGAAAAACAACGTATTGAAAACAGACTAGGTTATGAAAAATGGGCTAGTGATAATGGTGTAGCTACTATTGATGGAAAAGATTTTACCTCAAAATACGCTAATGAGTATGAGGTGAAAGAACTTGAAATGGATGAAGCTACACAAGCTAAAATTGAAGCTAAAGGAAAGACGGCTAAGGCTACGAAGGATGCAAGTCCGTTGAAGTTTTTAGTTGATATGGTTCCTAATAACATCTTTATTTCTTTAGGAAATAATGGTCTGATGTTACAGGTGATTTTCTTCGCGATATTCTTTGGAATTACACTGTTAATGGTGGAAAGAACTAAAGTTAATCCAGTTATAGCTTTTATAGATGGTGCAAATGAAGTGTTTCTAAAAATGATTGATGTTACCATGAAAGCAGCTCCATTTTTCGTGTTTGCCTTAATGGCTGCTAAAATGTCTGAAATAGCTGGAGATGACCCAAATAAGTTGAATGAAATGTTTGTGACTTTGGGATATTACTCTTTGGTAGTCGTTTGTGGTTTAGCTATAATGATTTTTGGTTTTTATGCTTCATTTAAAGTTATCGTAGTAAATCGTCCTAAGTCTCTATCTGCTTTCTTTAAAGGTTATGGACAGTTTTTTAGTCAAATAGGAAAAGCTCAAATGTTGGCTTTTTCAACCTCTTCTTCTGCTGCAACACTTCCTGTAACAATGGACTGTGTGCATGAAAATATGGGGGTAGATAAGAATGTGTCTTCTTTTGTTTTGCCAATTGGTGCAACGGTAAATATGGATGGTACAAGCTTATACCAAGCTGTAGCTGTAGTGTTCTTAGCTCAGTATCATTACATTGATTTAGATTTGATGCAACAGTTGACCATTGTATTAACAGCAACATTAGCTTCTATTGGTTCAGCAGCAGTACCTAGTGCTGGACTCGTAATGTTAATGATTGTTTTAGGTTCTCTTGATTTAAATCCAGCTTGGATTGCAATAATTTTACCAATTGATCGTCTACTGGATATGTGTAGAACGGTTGTGAATGTTACAGGTGATGCAACTGTTAGTGCTGTAATAGCCAAGTCTGAGGATCAAATTGACATGGAAAAAAATATATAGTATGAAAAAGATTGTTAAAATTCTTCTTGCCCTATTGTTACTGTTTATAGCGATGTTATTTGCTATTCCGGTATTGTTTAAAGACAAGGTGGTGGAGATTATTCAAACTCAAATCAATGAAAATGTCAATGCTGATGTAAGCTTTTCAAATGCTAAATTGAGTCTAATTAGCAGTTTCCCTGATTTAACGGTTGGATTATATGATTTAAAAGTGGTGAACAAAGCTCCTTTTGAAGGAGAAGAATTGCTTTCTTTTGAAGCTTTAACCTTAGGTGTTGATTTAATGTCGGCTATTTCAGGAGATGAAATAGTTGTGAATGAAGTCATTCTAGATAATGCGAATATTAATGTTTTAATCGATAAAGAAGGTAACGCAAACTTTAATATAGCAAAAGAAAGCGATGCGGAAGAAGAAGAGACAGGAGAGCAAAGTGAAGAAGCTGAAGGTGGGTTTAAAATGGCTTTAGATCATTATGAAATCAAGAATTTAAACTTGGTGTATGATGATAAAATGTATGTGACTTACTTGTCTCTTGCTAATTTAAATCACTCAGGAAGTGGAGACTTTACAAGTGACTTGTTTGATTTAAGCACAGTGACAAGCATTGAAGCGATTAATTGCAAATACGATGATGTAGCTTATGTGGAGAATGTAAGTTTAGACTGGAGTGCTGATCTTTCCATGAACATGACGGAGTCTAAGTATTCTTTCATTAAAAATGAATTGAAACTGAACGAGCTGGTAACAAAAATTGACGGTTCGATTGCAATGCCAGAAGAAGCGATTGATTTCGATTTAAAAATAGATGCTCCAAATCAAGATTTTAAAGGCTTATTTTCTTTGATTCCTTCTGCTTATTCAAGTGATATGGCTGGAATTGAAACAAGTGGTAAGTTTTCCCTATTAACGATTTTAAAAGGAGAATTTACTGATTATAAATACCCAGGGTACCAAGTAGATCTTACGGTTGAAAATGGATCTGTTCATTATGCAGACCTTCCTGAATCAATTACAGATATTCAAGTGGATTTTCATGTGAATAATACAACGGGGCACGATGATGATCTTCAAGTAAACCTGAAGCAATTCTATGCGCTGTTTGGGAAGTATGTTCTAGATGCTAGTTTGAAATACGATCATCCTATTACTAATCCTAAAGTTGCGATGTCAGTTCAAACTCAGATAGACTTAGCACATTTAAAGGATTTCATAGAGTTGGAAGATCAAGAGGAATATACGGGTATGATTACTGCTAACTTAAAGGCTAGTGGTTATTTGAATGATTTGGAAGAAGAAAAGTACGAAGACTTTCAAGCAGAAGGAGAAGTAAATATTCTAGACTTTTCATATAAAGCACAAGACATGGTTCCAACTACCATTAGTTCGGCTTATTTTGAATTTACGCCAAAATCATTCATACTAAACACTTTAGAAGGAAAAGTAGGTCAGTCTGACTTCAAAGCTAACGGAGGAATTGACAATATCTTAAGTTATGCTTTAAGAGATGAGCTTTTAAAAGGAAGTTTTGATTTACACTCTAATTCATTTGATCTAAATGAATGGATGGAGGAAGAGGGAGCTGATGCAGAAGAGTCAGTGGAAAGTGTGGACACAACGACTTATGATATTTATGAAGTGCCAAAGAACTTAGATTTCAGAATTTCGGCAAGTATCGGAGAGATATTGTATGAAGACATTGAAATGAAAGAAGCAAAGGGGACGCTTTTAGTTAAAGAAGGAAGGGTGAAGTTTGTAAAGTCTGAAATGAAGATGTTAGGCGGTAAAACAAAGTTCAACGGATTCTATTCAACAGAAGACATGGATAATCCAAAAACAGGATTCTACATGGCTATCGAAAACTTTGATATCCCAACGACTTATAAAACATTTAATTCTGTTCAAAAATTGGCGCCAGGAGCACAATTTATGGAAGGAGATTTCTCAACGCAGATATCATTTGCTTCAAATTTATTGTATAACTATGATTTAGACTTAAATACAATTTCTGGAAAGGGGAACTTAACTTCGAAAGCAGTTAAGCTGAAAAACGCTCCAACGTTTAAGAAAATAGCCGATGTTGTGAAGTATGAAAAGTTAAACGACGTTGAGTTTAAAAATGTAAATATCAACTATGAATTTAAAGATGGTAAGGTTGTTGTAGAACCATTTGATGTGAAAATGGGAGAGAGTGATTTAAGCATCAGTGGAGAGAATGGATTTGATCAAACAATCAATTACAAAATGGTATTAACCATGCCTACTTCAATGTTAGGAGGATCAGCAAGTTCAGTGGTGAAGGATTTCTCTTCTGAATTAAGTAAAATCACTGGGAAGCAAAGTGATATTGGAAGTCATATCAATTTCAATATTGTGGCTAAAGGACCTTATGATAGTCCAAAGGTAAGTGTACATCCTGCAGGAACTCATGGTAAGGCAAGTGACGTGATCGATGATATTAAAGAAGAAGTAAAGGAAGCAGTAACAGAAGTTATTGAAGAGACTGTTGATAAAGCTAAAGAACAGGCAATCGCTGAAGCGGAAAAGCAAGCAGCGAAGTTGAAATTAGAGGTTAAAAAAGGAGCGGATATAATTAGAGCTGAAGGAAAGAAGCAAGCAGCGGCGTTCAAGAAAAAAGGATATCAAGAAGCGGATAACTTGGTAGCAAAAGCAAAGTCTCCTTTAGCAAAAGCTACAGCAAAGAAAACAGCAGCTCAAATGAAGAAAGAGACAGATAAGAAGGCGAATCAAATTATTCAGAAAGCCAATAAAGAGGCGGATGAAAAAGAAAGATTGGCTGGTGAAAAAGCAGATAAATTAATTGAAGAAGCGAAGAAAAAATGAGATTAATTCTTAGCATAGCGATAGTTGTTAGTAGTGTTTTATTTGTAAACGCTCAAGAAGGAAACTGTAATCTTGAGGTAAACAAAAAAGCATTAAAGCTTTATGAAAAAGGGATTGATAAAATCAAATTTGACCCGAAAACTGGTCGTGAGTTAATTAAGGAAGCAATTGAGATTGATGACAATTTCTTAGAGGCAAATTACTTTTTAGGGAATTATTATTTTGATAAAGTAATGGGGCCTTCAGCTAGACCAATGAAGGATGTCCTTAAGCTAGGAATGTTAGCAAAGGCAGGCAAGTACTTTAAAGCTGTTCATAGAATCTGTCCGGAGTTTTCAGGTCATGTTGCAACTGTGAGGTTAGGTGTAATAGAAATTGAATTAAAACAACCTGAACAGTCCATTCCATATTTCAAGTATTATTTAGCGAATGAAAAGGAACCGTTAGATGAGTTCGAAAACTTATGTGAACACATGGTAAGAGCTTATGCAAGTAAGGAGGATTTAATGAAGAATCCTGTCGCATTTGATCCAGAGGAAGTAAGAGGAATCAATACATCAAAAGATGAGTTTCTTCCTATGCTAACTCCTGATAATGAAATGATTTTCTTTACTAGAAGAGTTCCAAACCGAACTTCTGATAATCCATTTTTTGAACAGTTAATGGAGGCTAGGTTAGTAGCAATTGATTCATTTAGTAATGCCATTGCTGTTCAAGGACCATTTGCTCAGAGGGATTTAATAATAAATGGTAGACATGTAGTTGGTAAAGGTGGAGTAACTATGACTCCAGATAACAAACACCTATTTGTTACTCTGGTTATGTTGGATTACGAAAAAACTATTGATGGTAAAATTGGTCATAAGCACGCTGATATCTATTACTCAGATAAGATTGACGGATCTTGGTCGGATTTAAGATCAATCGGACAACAAATAAATAATGCAGGGGGTTATACTTGGGAAGGTCAACCTACCATTTCCAGTGATGGTAATATGATTGTTTTCTCATCAGTTCGTGAAGGTTGTACTACGAATACAGTGAATGACCAAGAGGTATTTACGATGGATTTATTCTACACAAAGCGAAACGGGAAGTATTGGTCTAAGCCTGAAAACCTAGGAGAGGTGATTAATACTCCAGGAAACGAAAAGACACCTTTCCTTCATACGGATAGTAAGACTTTATACTTTTCATCAAATGGTCATCCAGGAATGGGAGGTTATGATATTTATTATTCAAGAATGGATACGGCAGGAGATTGGAGTCGACCTGTTAATCTTGGATATCCAATTAATTCAGAGGAAGATGAACATTCTTTTATTGTTAGCTTAAATGGAAAACTAGGATACCTATCTGCAGGAGAAGAAAGAGCTGACGATGGAAAAGCACTTCAAATTATATCCTTTCCTATTCCTGAAGAGGCTAAGCCGAAAAAGGTAGTGATGATGAAAGGGAAAATGAAAGACAGTGATGGGAACATTGTAAAAGGTGGAAAGATTGAAATAAAGAATACTAAGACTGGAGAAAAAACAGAAGCTTATGTAGATGGAAATACGGGTGAGTATGTAGCTATTATGGCAGTCGATGAGGATACAGAAGAAATTGAGGTGAATGGAGAAATCAAAGAAGTCAAAAAAGAAGATTCTGAACCAACAGAGTTTATTTTGACAGCAAAGAAAGAAGGAGCAGCGTTTAGTTCAAAATCGGTTATAGCTGATCCGGATGAAATTGATGGAGCGAAGAAGATAAGAGGTGAAGAGATTAAAGTTGATCCTATAGAAGAGGACAAACCTTATCGTTTAAATGATTTAGTATTTGCTACAAACTCTTTTGAGTTAACTCAAAGTGCGATTAATATATTGGATGAGTTTATTGAGTTTTTAAAGTTTAATAAGGCTTATAACGTTCAGATTCAAGGACACACGGATAATGCTGGTGACGATAATAAAAACTTAGTGCTTTCAGACAATCGTGCTAAATCTGTAAAAGAGTACTTGGTTCAAAAAGGAGTTGCTGTTGATCGATTAGATGCTAAAGGTTATGGAGAAACTATGCCGATCGCTGATAACGGATCTACAGAAGGAAGAGCTAAGAACAGACGTACTGAGTTTGTTTTATCTAAATAATGGATCAGGCCTATTACTTACTTCATAAACCTTTCGGCTATTTATCTCAATTTATCAGCAATCAAAAAACACGCAGAAAGCAGAAGTTTTTAGGTGAATTGGGAAGTTTTCAAGATGATACCATGGCCATTGGTCGCTTAGATCAAGATTCAGAAGGGTTAATCCTTTTAACAACTGATGGTCTGTTCAGTGAGTTTATTCGAAGTAAAAAGATTGAGAAAGAATACTATGTACAGGTTGATGGGATTCCAACGGAAATTGATTTAGATAAATTACGAGAAGGGGTTTCCATTTCAGACCAAGGAGAGCTTCATACATGTTTGCCAGCAAAGGTTAAACTACTAGATCCTCAACCTGATTTTCCAAAAAGAATCAAGCCAGTAAGAGACGATAGACATGGTCCGAGCATTTGGATTTCGATTATTGTAAATGAAGGAATGTTTAGACAAGTAAGAAAGATGACCGCAGTTATTGGTTTTCCAACCTTACGATTAATAAGAGTTCGTGTAGGTGATTTTCACTTGAATGGACTAAAGCCTGGTGAATCTAAAGAAATTACAGAACAAGAGTTAATTGATATAGCTTATTTGGCTTAGACTATAATCGTTTTATCAACCTTAGCTTGTGTGTGTAATTGCTAGTCTCTTCGTTATAAATACCATAATGATCAATCAAGTCAATTCTGACTTTTCCTGAAGCGTGAATGATTTTCTTATTGTCTAGCATTATTCCAACGTGAGTAATTCGTCCTTCATCGTTATCAAAATAGGCGATGTCTCCAGCTACAGCTTCATCAACAAAGTTTAGCGTATTTCCAATTTCCGCTTGTTGGTAAGCGTCTCTTGGTAAAGTATTCCCAGCCAATTTAAAAACAGTTTGAACAAATCCAGAACAATCCACTCCCATTGGAGATTTTCCTCCCCATAGGTAAGGACTATTTAGAAATAAGTACGCAGTATCAATAAGATTGGCTTGTTTGTCTAAGGAGTGAAAGTCTCCATCAAATGAAAAAGAGTGATTCTCAATGATCATTATACCCTCTTTTAACAGCGGTAATCGTGAACCAATCACTAATGGATAAACTTCTCCAGAAACTTGATTTATTGCAATGTGAACTAGCTCTCCCGAGTACTTAGGTGTTTCTTTTTGAATTAAAGAATAAGTTTCCTTACTGATATAAGTACACTGCTTTTTATCAATATAACTTTCGTATTGATCTAAGCTCTGCTTTATATGAAGCCATTTCCCTAAGTCTTCTAAAACTTCAAATGTGTCACCAAATACTAGTTGAGTTATCATCTCACTAGCATCAGCAGGTTTTCTTCTTCCTGGTACTTGACTCAATAAACAAATTCCCTTGTCCATAAATCAAAAATCGACAATAATTTAGGATTGTTCAGAAGGCTATTCATTTTGTTTTAAGTAAGTCATGTTGAAAACTGTCAGTTAACCTTAAGGTGATATTGTTTAAACTAATTATATTTGCGCCTTAATAATATAGTAACGTAACTAGTTGTGAGATTGGATTTTGTATCTGTAAGTTCGCAGCCCAAATTTTAAATTAAACATGAATATGTATCAAGCGCATCCATGGCATGGAATAAAAGCTGATTCAAATAGTGGTGATGTTCACGCATTTATTGAGATCGTACCTTCAGACACAGTTAAGTATGAAGTAGATAAGGAGTCTGGTTATTTGATGATTGATCGTCCTCAAAAATTCTCTAACATTGTTCCGGCATTATACGGATTTGTACCGCAAACGTATTGTTATAAGGAAGTTGGATCTTACTGTTCAGAGATGACAGGAAGAGAAGGAATCGTTGGAGATGAAGACCCATTAGATATCTGTGTTCTAACAGAAAGAGATGTAACTCACGGAAATATTTTAGTTAACGCTAAAGTTATTGGTGGATTTAGAATGATTGATGGAGGAGAAGCTGATGATAAGATTATCGCAGTTTTAGCTGAAGATCAAATCTATAACTACGATGATATCAGTGAGGTACCAGGAGCTCTTTTAAAGAGATTAAAGCACTACTTTTTAACTTATAAGATCGATCCTTCTAAGATGGATGAGAAACCAGATATTGAAATCGCTGCAACATATGGTAGAGATGAAGCTCTAGAAGTAATTAAGAGAAGTAAAGTAGATTACGCTACAAACTACACTAAGTAAGTTCGTAAAGCATAGAAATAGAAAAGGCTGTCAGAAATGACAGCCTTTTTTTATATAAATGAACCGTCCTAAAATAAGTGTGTGTTTAATAACGAGGATCCCCCGTATTCTTTTTAATTCTAATTAATTGATATTCCATTTTAAAAACTGGAAAGATAGTTTCGATAAGACGAGTAATAAATGGAACTTTCATAGTTAATGTTTTGATATCTATTCTAAAACGAGAGAATTCTAAATAAGTTCCGAAAAATCAGCTTTTGTTTTGATTAATAGTTTCTTCAACACAGTAAAAGCTCTTATTTAGTAAATCCATATCGTCATTGCTTATAATCATTTCAGCAGCCTAATCAGCTGTTTCATCTATTTCCTCTTTATATCCCCAGAGCTATCCATTAACTTCGATTTAAAGCTGAATTATGTTTTACGATTTTAAAATGAAGGGAATAACGGGAGAGGAAATCAGCTTTTCCGATTATAAAGAAAAAGTAGTGTTGATTGTAAATACTGCAAGTGAATGCGGGTTTACTCCTCAGTTTAAAGGCTTAGAAGAATTATATCTAAAGTATAAGGGGCAAGGTTTGGTTATTTTGGGATTTCCATGTAATCAGTTTGGCGGACAAGAACCAGGAACGGAAGTTGAGATTCAACAGGGTTGTATGCTTAATTATGGAGTAAGCTTTCCTATGTTCTCAAAAATTGACGTGAACGGAAAGAATGAGGATGCTTTCTATACTTTCTTAAAAAGCGAGAAGTCTAATCTACTCCTAAAAAGAATCAAATGGAACTTTGAAAAGTTTTTAATTAATAAAAAGGGAGAAGTAGTAGCAAGGTATGCTTCTATAAAAACTCCTGAATCTCTTGAGTCTATAGTTCAAAAATTACTTGCAGAGTAATGTTGTCAATGTGATCTATATCACGAATAAATTCTATCTTTCAGCGCTAACTTTGTGTTGAAAGTAGAACATGCAATTAAAAAAATACATTCCCATACTTGATTGGTTACCTCGTTATAAGAAGTCATTCTTAAAAGGAGATATTTCTGCCGGTTTAACCGTTGGTGTGATGCTTGTACCTCAAGGTATGGCTTATGCTATGATTGCAGGGCTGCCTCCAGTTTATGGATTGTATGCTGCTATATTTCCACAAATAGTTTATGCCATATTTGGAACGTCAAGACAGTTAGCTGTTGGTCCAGTAGCCATGGATTCATTATTGGTTGCAGCGGGTGTTTCAACAATAGCATCGGTTGGTTCTGATGAATACATTGCAATAGCTTTGATGTTAGCGCTGCTCATGGGAGCTATTCAATTATTATTTGGAATACTTCGTTTAGGCTTTTTAGTTGATTTCTTATCCAAACCAGTTATTAGTGGGTTTACCTCTGCAGCAGCTTTGATAATTGGTTTTAACCAGTTCAAACATCTCTTTGGAGTAGATATTGAAAGAAGCAGTAGTTTCCTGAAGTTAGCTGGTGATGCAGTCGCAAGCTTAGGTGAGATAAATACGATGAGCTTAGTGATTGGTGTAGCTGGAATTGTGGTGATGAAATCGGTTAAGAAGATTCATGCCTCAATTCCTGGAGCGTTGGTAGTCGTTGTTCTGGGTATTCTTGCAGTTCAATTTTTAGGATTGGATCAATCTCATCAGGTTAAGATAATAGGAGAGGTACCATCAGGTTTGCCATCGTTTAAGATTCCTGAAATAACATTTGATTTAGCCAGTAAGTTGCTTCCAATGGCTTTAACGCTTGGCTTGATTGCTTTTATGGAAGCAGTTTCTGTAGCCAAATCGCTAGAAGCAAAGCATAAAGGGGAATACGAGTTAGACAATAACCAAGAGATGATTGGTTTAGGTTTGGGAAATATTGTAGGATCTCTTTTTGGTAGTTATCCAACTACCGGTGGTTTTGGACGTTCAGCAGTGAATGATCAATCCGGAGCCAATACCAATATTGCAGCTTTAATATCAGCTGGTTTAATGGTTTTGATATTGTTGTTCCTAACTCCTTTGTTCTATTATTTACCTAAAGCTATTCTCGGTTCAATCATTATTGTAGCCGTTTTTGGTCTGATCGACTTCAAGTTTCCGCGATACATATTGAAGGTAAATAGACAAGACTTTTTGATTTATCTAGGAACATTTTTGGTGACTTTATTCATCGGGATTAAAGAAGGGATATTTGCTGGGGTTATCATTAGCTTATTGACTATACTGTACAGAAATGCTCAACCACACTTTGCTATTTTAGGGAGGTTTCCTGATTCTAAAACATATAGAAATGTGGAACGATTTGATAGTGTAAAACAACGATCTGATGTGTTTATACTTCGGTATGACTCTCCATTATATTTTGTGAACGCCGCGAATTTCTTGGATGAAATTAAGAGAGAGCTGGAATCAAGAGATGAGGTCAAATTCTTTGTGCTTCACTGTGGAAGTATTTCTTACGTTGATGTTAGTGCGCTCGAAAAACTGAATGATTTAATCGATTACTTAGAGTCTGAAAAGATTGAATTTGCCTTCTCCGGAATGATTGGTCCGGTTAGAGATTTCTTAACGAAGGTAGGTTTTGTAGATAAGATAGGAAGTCATCATTTTTTCATTGATTTAGAAGCAGCTGTAAATTGTTATGATAACTGTCAGGATCTATCTGATCAGGATAACCCTAGAGCGATTCAATCTAATCAATAATAACCATTCTCTTTTCTGTTTTTCCCGACTCACTTTTCAAAAAGTAAACTCCAGAGGTTTGAATTCGATCTATCTGCTGGCCTTGTATATTTATTATCGAATGTAAGTCGGCGTGCTGTGATGTAATAAAAGTTTGATACCATTCATCACTGCATTCTCCATTGGTGTCAAAATGTCGAAGACGATAGATGTTTTCTTCAAGAGGATCATAATCGATAAAAGAAAATGCTTCGGTTTGAGAGGAGTTTTCCATAGTGTAATCACGATAGATTTCTACCCAATTTTCGTTTAGTTTTTTCTCTAAAACAAAGTGAGATGATTGAGTGAACGACGCACTAATCCATTTTAATGCGACTCCTGAATCATCTAATTTTCCAGTAAAACTTAATAAGTCAATCGGTAGTAAATTCACATCGTTGTTTATAATGAAATGGTTTTTCCCTAAAGAAGCTAATATTTTAAAGCCTAGTGTACTTTGATCAAATGATTGCTCATTCTGACTAGGAAGCCATAGATCTAAGTCAAAGTTGTATAAATCAAAATGCGGACTATTTAAATATTTAGAGGCTCCATTTTCCAAGGTAAAGCTCACTTCGATAGGAGAGTTTTCGTCATGATAAAAACTCCATATCGTTGGATGAATTAAGCTGTCCTTTGAAAACTGATCGAAAGGATTTTTGTCAACTTCATATAGTCTTGGAAAGCTATTAAGTGTGAAGTTATTCCTAAAAAACTCTGTAGAATTATTAAAACCATCCGGAGAGTGGAAGCTCAAATCATTCATGGTGTTCGAAGATTGATAATGGACTGAGATATCTTGAAAACTTCCCAAAAGAATTAATCGTCTCCAGTTTGTAAATCCACCGTTTAAGTAGTTTACGGTATTCGTTCTAAGGTGAAGGTTATTTTCGTTCATATCAATAATGCAGTCGTTGATATCGATTGAACTTTCAATTATTAGTTCACTAAAACAATGAAGGTTCTTAAGTTCTGATAGACTTAGGTTTGAAATGTATGTCTTTTGATTGCTGCTTAAGGTAATAGAATCTCCTATAAGATTAACTGTACCATCGTTTTGACCAAATCGAATGAAGTTGTTACTCGTGATGTATATGTTGTCATAAAAGAAATTATCATCGGAATAAGCGATTTTTAACATTCCTGTCCCTTGCCTTAGAAAGTAACTTGCTCCTTTAAAAGTGTCACCCAGTTTATTTGCTAAGGTTAAATCACCTTCGCCTGTATTTGCTATAATGGCCGTTGACTCGAAAATATTAGAACCAATGGAAAGGTTGGATTCTGTTCCTGTTTTCTGAATCGATGTGCTTTGCCAAAAATGTCCTCCATCCAGTTTGATGTTAGGACTTATAATGGATACTGGTTTGTAAAAATGACAGTTATCTTTTATTTCAACTTTTGAAGAGTCACTTAAACTCCAGTTGATATTAGTGTTGACGTATATGTTTTTTAAAGCAAGTTTTCCATTTTGAAATTGCTCCACTTTAATCTTTGAGGATTCCAAGAAATTACTTGACCCTCCATTGCTTCCAAATCTGAAAATTCCACCGCCCGGATTTTGAAATAGAACTTCTCCTTTGTAAATAGAAGAGTCTGCATAGGATAATTGAAACTCACCTTCGCTTTCAATTCTAAATGTAACAGTGGAATCATACGTAGATCCTTCATACTGTTCCATTCTAAGTAAGCTATCACCTCCATGAATCCATTCAACCTTCGATTTGTAAACGTTTCCACCTTTTATGGATTCATAATGATTAGAGGTGTATTGAATAGTATAATCAGAAGAAAATTCATTTTGATAGGAATACATACTTCGAGTAGTCAATTCGATTTTGGACTGAAATAGATTCCGTTTTAAATAGGACCCAACGGAAAAATCAGACTGTATTTTACCTCCGTAAGACCTTGAGTTCTCAAAGTGAAGAGAGTCCAGTATTGTAATAGTAAACTGCTTTAGATTAATTGTTGAGGATAAAATGAGTAGCTTATTTACTGTGATGTTATCGTTCAGAATTAAAGAGTCAACCTGATTTATAAGCACGGTATCCAATTGATTAGGAACAGACTTAAGAGACCAATTCAAGGAATCATTCCAGTTTATTGAGTGTTCACCGGTCCATGTATTTGTTTGTGCGGTAATTTGAAGCCAAATAAAAATTAGGCTAAGGTTTAATAATGATTTCATCTTAAGGAGTTTGATGCGAATTTATTGGCTATTCTTTAGTTTTCTTTGGAATTTTATTTAACGTATATTAGAGTATGAGCCTAAGCGATAAATCTGTTTTAATTCTAGGTGCCAGTGTAAAAGCGGAGCTCTACTCTAATAAAGCCGAAAAGGCCCTAAAGAAACATGGGTATGATACTGTTTTGTTAGGTTTGAGGAAGGGAGATGTTGATGGTAACCCCATTCATACGAATATAGAATCCGTACTTGAAACGGGTAAGGATATAGATACAATTACCTTGTATTTAGGGAGTCAGAATCAAAATGATTTGTTAGAATTCGTTGACAAGACGGATGCGAAAAGAGTCATTTTTAATCCGGGAACAGAGAATCCAAACATACACAAGTCCTTGGAAGATAGGGGAGTGGTACATGAAGAAGCCTGTACGTTGGTTTTACTTTCATTGAACCAGTTTGATCGATAGTATGAGTAAAATTGTAAGTCTATTATTAATTGTATGGTGCTTGTTTTCATTTAAGGAAATGAAAGCGAGTCACGCAATGGGGGCTGATTTGACTTATGAGTGTTTAGGAGGAAATCAATATCGAATTACTTTAGCTTTTTATAGAGATTGCAGCGGTATTTCAGCACCAACTAACGTTTCAATTAGATTGACTTCAACGTGTGGAGATAATGTAACTACCACCTTAAGCAGAGTGGCAGGAACTGGAGCGGAAATATCTCCTATTTGTCCAACGATAAATACACGATGTTCGGGAGGAACTTATACAGGAGTGCAAAAATGGGAATATGAAAGGGTAGTAACATTGCCAAGTGCCTGTGATGAATGGACCTTTGCCTTTGAAGGAGCGAATAATTCGAGTGCTAGAAATGGTGCGATTAGTACGATCAATAATCCTGGAAATACCTATTTATATGTGGAGTCTTATTTAAATGTGAATCTAGCACCATGTAATAATTCTCCTACTTTCTCAAATGATCCTGTACCGTTTATCTGTATCGGACAAGAGTTTTGTTTCAATCATGGGGCAACCGATTCTGATGGTGATTCTATAGCTTATGAATTGATTACTCCAATGACAACAGCAAATGCTACGGTACAATATTTAAATCCATATTCTAATCTTGATCCTTTAGCAACAACCACAGGGTTGACTTTCAATGAAATTACTGGAGATTTCTGTATGACTCCTTCGATGGCTCAAACATCCGTGATGGGAGTTCTAGTAAAGGAGTATAGAAATGGACAATTAATAGGGTCTGTTATTCGAGACATGCAGTTGAACACAGAAACATGTACCAATAGTAATCCTTATGTAACAGGAATAGACGGGACTGGTCAATTCTCTACAACAGCTTGTGTAGGTGAGGTCATTACTTTCAATATACCATCAGTGGATGATGATGCTGATGATATTTTAACCATGACATGGGACAATGGAATTACCGGTGCAACTTTAACTCCTAATGCAGCAGATAAGCCTGTCGGAGCTTTTAATTGGGACACTACAGTTGGAGGGATTACTGCCGGAACATATTCGTTCACCGTAACTATCGAAGATGATAATTGTCCGTATAAAGGTTTCCAAACGTACGGTTTTACCATTGAGTTGACTGAAATGACGGTAGATTTGGGTGTTGATCTGAATATAAATTGTGATGCCACAACTCTTCTAACACCTACCATTATTCCAGGAGGTTTAACAACGACTAACCTATGGAGTACAGGAGAAACCAGTGGCTCAATTACTGTTTCGCCAGGAACCTTCTCAGTTACTGTAACTGCCACGAATGGTTGTGAAATGACGGATGAAATTATTATTGGGAATTCAAATGGACCAACGATTGCTTTTACTTATGGAACCGGTTGTGTAGGACAAGAGATTAGTTTAACAGATAATTCTACAAGTAATGATGGTTCTGCAATGTCTGATTGGACCTGGTTTGTTGATGGAGTTCAAGAAGGCACTGGAAGTACAATAAACTACACCGCTTTATCTGAAGGAGCGAAAACGGTTAAACTTATTGCAGAAACAGGTGTCGGATGTATTGACTCTGTAGAACAAAACATAAACGTTAATCCGAGTCCGGTGGCTGCATATCCTGTTTTGACAGGTTGTTTAAATGAATCGTTTGATTTTACGGAGTCATCAACTATTTCTAGCGGAAGCGTTGACGGCTTTAAATGGGTGTTCCCTGATGCTAGTGAAAGTACCAGTCAAACACCTAGCTATGTGTTTACTTCTTCAGGAAATAATAATGTAAAGCTGGTGGTAACATCTGATTTGGGTTGTCAAGATAGTATAACACAAATAAACACAGTTTATAATCCGCCTACGTCTGATTTTACAGCGTTTCCGGTATGTGGTGGAGCTGATACTTTGATTCAAGATTTAAGCTTTATTGGTGATGCTGTAATTACTTCTTATGAATGGACAATTGAAGGGGTAGTAGATAATACAGTAGGAGATTATCAGTATACTTTTGTTGGTACTGGAACAATTCCAGCTCAGTTAATTATTCAAGATGCTAATGGATGTGCGGATACTTCTCTTCAAAACTTTACAGTTGGTGAAATTCCTGTCCCTAGTTTTGCGATCACGAGTTATTGTGAAAATGAAGTGTTTAATTTGAATGGAGTAGGAACCATTGGAGAAGTAACCGTGCTAAGCTACGAATGGAATGTTAACGGAACAATTGATAACAATCAAAGCACAACAGCATCTATTGCATCGGATGGCTCGTTTCCTATTCAGCTGAAAGTGACATCGTTATTAGGTTGCGCCGATTCGGTAAGTCAAAATGTAATCATAAACGATACACCAATTGCTGATTTTACAACAGATCCCGTTTGCTTAGGATTTGCAAGTACTTTTACAGATGTTTCTACAGTTGGTTCTGGAAGTATTAATTCTTGGTTATGGGATTTCGATGGGCAAGGAGCGGATAATCAGCAGAATACTAGTTTTACTTTTGCTAATGTAGGAACATACGATATTCAATTAACAGTAGAGTCGAATATGGGGTGTACTAAGGATACGACCATACAGACTGTTGTAGAAAGTATCCCGGTTCCTGCTTTTAGTATTGCCGATATATGTGCATTAGATGATAACTCATTCACTAATTCTTCAAGTATAGCTTCAGGTGTTATTACTTCATATGATTGGAAAGTAGATGAGCTTAGTAGTGGAAGTCAATTAAACTTTTCAATGAATAATGTGGCAGAAGGTTCTTATGATATAGAGTT